>CANRIU010000004.1 GCA_947630755.1 uncultured Oscillospiraceae bacterium
TTCAAGCAGATGACAGGTTCGAGCTTCGCCGCGTACCTCATCGGCCGCCGCCTGACCTTCGCGGCGGAGGCGCTGTGCGAGTCGGACGGCAAGATACTCTCCGTCGCCCAAAGCGTGGGTTTTAACAACCTGTCCAACTTCAACAGGCAGTTCAAGGCCAGGTACCGTATGACGCCCAGGGAGTACCGCGCGGCCTCCGAGCAGCCCAGCAATAAGGTGTAGTACGCGTCAATGTCCCGCGTGGTCAGCGAACGAACAAAGCGGCCGCCGATATGGGGTGCGATATTTGAATGAATTTTTATACATTCCGGTTATAATAATCGTGAATATTATTAACCGGAGGTATCGCGATGAGGAACGACGAGGTTTTTTCGGGTTTTCTTGCCGAGCTGGAGGCGGAGGAGCGGAAGCCCGCGACGATAGAAAAATATGCCAGAGACGTGGGGAGGTTTCTGAGCGACATGGGGGAAGGGGAGCTTACGCGGGAGACGGTGGCGGCGT
Organism: uncultured Oscillospiraceae bacterium; assembly: GCA_947630755.1. Classification (GTDB taxonomy): domain Bacteria; phylum Bacillota; class Clostridia; order Oscillospirales; family Oscillospiraceae; genus RUG626. The sequence continues at coordinate 502 of CANRIU010000004.1, forward strand.
GGCGGGACGGACTGCTCGACACGCTGACGGCGACATCGGTGAACTCCATGGTCTCCGCAGTGAACAGGTACCTGGGGTACATCCGCCGACCGGGCTGCCGGGTGAAGCACCTTCGCGTGCAGCGGAGAGTGTTCCGGGCGCCGGAGCGGGACCTTACGCGGGACGAGTACGGAAGGCTGTTGGACGCGGCGCCGGAGCGGCTCGCCCTCATCATGGAGACCATCTGCTCCACGGGAATCAGGGTGAGCGAGCTTCGATGCATCACGGCGGAGGCCGTGGGCGCGGGGCGGGCGGAAATACGGCTCAAGGGCAAGGTACGGACCATACTTCTGCCGGGGAAGCTTTGCAGACAGCTTCGCAAATACGCCAAAAAGCAAAAAATCGCCTCGGGGGAGATCTTCCTCACCAGAAGCGGCAGGCCAATCACCCGGAGGCAGGTATGGGCGGAAATGAAGGCGGTGTGCAAAAAAGCGGGGGTGGACCCCCGCAAGGTGTTCCCTCACAACCTCCGGCACCTGTTCGCACGGGTTTTTTACCGGGCGACAAGGGACATCGCAATGCTGGCGGACGTGCTGGGGCACTCCAGCGTGGACACGACGAGGATATACCTCATCTCCACGGGGGCGGAGCACGCCAGGGTCCTCGACGGGCTGGGGCTTGTGAGATTTAATAAAATAAGATAATAAGACATAATTTCGCTTATGTCCTTCAAATTCAAATTAATTGGAGTAAAATAATCCAACTTGAAGCCATAATAACATCCATTTGAAAAAATGTAAATAGTTTTTTTATAAAAAAAGCGCACAAAATAGAACCCACAGAAAGGAATTTTTCGGTGGATTTGTTTTGCTGCGCTTTTTTTCGTTTTTCGCGGGCCTTCAGCGGGGAAATATGTAGCGGGAAAAGATGAATCGGGACATAAGCGAAATTATGTGATTACCCGGCGCGGCAGGAGGTGGAGCATCGGGGCCGTGGAAAAAAGCAGTAAAAAAACAGCGAAGGCTGAATATTTTTTTAGAGGAGGCAATTTAAGTTGTTAAAGAGATCAAGCAAAATCATCTGTGCATTTATGGCATTAATGATGATATTGACACTAATGCCGGAGATCAATCTCACGGCACTGGCGGAGGCTGGCGACCCGAAGATAGTTGCCTCCGGCTTTTCTGTTGACTCGGCTTCTGCAAACGCCGCAATTGCGGAGGCATTGAAGCAGAATGAAATTAATGAAAGCGTGACCATACCTGACGGATGCTGGAACATCGGCTGGGTGGTGCTGGATCAGGCTCTCAGTGATAACCAGTCAGTTTTTTTGGCAACAAAAAGGAACACCAGCGTACAAAAATATGCCGGAGACACTGGTTCAAATTACGAGTCTGAAAATACTGCCGGAAAGCGCGTGTTCTGGTTTGCCGGATATGCCCCTGAAGATGTCCTAACACCATATAAAATAAGCAGCGTAAATAACGTGGCAAACCGCGATAAGATTTTCTTTGGTGTATATGATGGAACTTTACCCGCCAACGGCAAAACATTGCCGAGTGCGACATTAGAATCACTTTCAGCGCAAACTGAAGATATGACCTTTTCGGTTGTTAAATTCCAATTCAATAGTAAAGTTATTACATATACCGATAAAAGCGGAGCCTATGTTTTCCCAGCAACACCCAGTGGCGGTAATGTTTTGATTGTTCCCGCTGGAGAAACATTCAAGCCTGCTGAAGTGCTGGTTGCAAAACAAGCTGGTTATATTTTTAAGGGTTATGTAAACGCTGCTGAGGACGGCAGCGAAAGCTTCGATGCCGAAAAGGGGGAATATACTGCCCCTGCTGAGACAAAGGAAACCATCACCCTTAATCCTGACTGGGAAGAAGCCCAGAAGCATAATATTACGATTGAGGACGCCTCAAATGAAAATGGCACCGTTACCGTAAACCCGGAAGGTCAGGCCTCCGAAGGATTTACTGTAACAATTACCGCAAACCCCAATACTGGCTATACTGTTGGTTCAGTTGAGGTCACCTGCGGGGACGAGAATACTAATGTAGAGACAACAGCAGGCAGGAGCAATACTTGGACCTTTGTCATGCCCACAAAGGATGTAAAAATAAAGGTTACATTTTTAAAGCTCCGTAATATTACCACTAAAGTGAACGAGTCAGCCGGTGGTAAGGCAACGACGAATTACACCACAAACGTGAAGCCCGGAACTGAGGTCAAGCTTACCATCACGACCAACCGCGGATACGTTTTGTCTGAGGTCAAGGTCAGCTATGGTGATAACAAGACGGTTGAATTGACTGACAACGGCAGTAACTACACCTTCATTATGCCCGAGGACGATGTGACCGTGGATGTGACCTTCAAAGAGAAGGATATTCACAATATCACCATAAACTCTGCCGAGTACGGCGAGGTCACCGCTACTGTGGCTAACACAGCCAAAAGCACCACCGCATACTCAAACGATGTGGTGACCCTGAATATTAAGCCACAAAAGGGATATATCCTCAAGAGCCTTGAGGTTCTGGACGGCGAGTCCAAGCCCATTGAGGTAACAATCGTCAGCACCGCAAAGAACACCTTTGTGATGCCGGAAAGCGATGTAACCGTGAATGTCGCATTTGAGGAGGCACAGGCAATCACGGTCCTTGATGTTGCGCCAATAAGCGACCACCCGGGCGTTAATGGTTTTGCTGATAAAAACGGCAAACACTACGACCCATCTGACGCGGAAGACCCTGAGAACCCCATAGTGAAAAATTACGGCATTGGCAAGCCTACCGTTGATGAGGACGGAGTTATCCACTACACCCTCACCGCCGAGGACCTTCGTATGTTCGCAGGAGGAACAGATTCGGACTTCTTCACCAAGGACAGCACGAGAGTATCGGGCTTCTACTACTATATCGTTGGTATTGCGGCCTCGCCCTGCGATGGCGGCAACGCGAATTACTCTGTCCGTTATACCCCAGATCCTGCCAAAAGCCGGGCAAGCCTCGACAGCGCTTCTCTCTCAAGCGCATCCTGGAGCACAGCGAGCAGTGAACCTGTCAAGATATACTTCGAGCTTGACCCGAATAACCTTGATCGCGAATACTGGTTCAGGATTCGCTGGACGTATGCATTTACCACGGTGACCGAAGATATTTGTATAACCATCGATGGCAACTGCCTGCCTATCCGGCACTTCTATGAGATCCCTGACGATGTGCCTGCGGGATTCGTCGGCGAGAATGTCACCACCACATCCTACGGCGAGTATAACAGCCGTGATGTGCTCGACGGTTATGATGAGATACGCACCCCAGAGCAACTCGGCTGGATTGTTCCTCCCAACTGGACATGGCACTGGGAAATCGACGGCAACCCCCAAAAGACAATCACCTCCGACAAATTCGTGAGCAAGATTTCAGATTTGAGGACTGATGTCATCGGCAACCACGACAATTTCTACGATTTTACATTCAAACTCGTCATTGACAAGATACCTCAGTACGCCGTGACTTTGGAAAAAACAGAGAACGGCTCAATTCGGCTTACACCCGCAGCCGAGAAAAACCTATATAACTTTGGCGCGAAGGTCACCGTGAGGGCCGTTCCCGATGCAGGATACGACTTCTCCACCCTCACCGTAAACGGCGAGGACATGACCACCAAGGCCTATAATGGCGAGTACTCCTTCGTCGTCTCCGGACCTATGACCGTCGGCGCAACGTTTGTAAAGGCCGATGGAACGGTCACCAGTGTCACCGTTAACGGACTCATCGCCACCCACATCGGGGAACACCAGTGGAATATCTCTCTCCCTTGGAACAACAGTCTTCCCGATGACAGCGGCGCCGGCATCAAGTTTAACTTTGCATCCTCCGGAACAGCAAAGCTTGAGAAGGCCGAGACGAAGGACGAAAAGACCAAGGTATTCACCTATAAAATCGGCGAGGCCACCTATACCGTCACGGTAACCATCGCCGAGCGCCGGAGCTTCAAGTTAAAGGTCGACATGAAGGGCACTTTTGAGCCGGTCAGCGGTATCACGGGCACGGGCGTGAACGCCACAGTTTCCGAGAGCATCAAGGTTGAGATGACGCTGATACCAGGCTTCGGCTACGCCCTGCCCGAGAATATAAGCGTCTCCGTCGACGACGTTATACTCACACCCAAGGAATACAGCTACGATTATAAGACCGGAAAGCTCACAATCCCGGCCCTCAAGGTTACAGGTGAGGTTTCCATCATCGCAAACTGCCCCTACGGAACGGTCCCTGTACAGATTTCCGCAGGTCATGACGACATTGTCATGCTGTACTACGACACAACTACCAACAAAAACATTCAGATAACGAACCCAACCTATCAGTCCGATCTGCCCCGTACGGGCGATGCCGAGACTGCCATCCAGCAGACGAACATCGCCGCCGCCTCTTGGATGATCCCCAGCGAGAATCAGCAGAGCAGCGGTGGTTCGGGCGGTAACCCCTACCAGTGGATCATCCCCAAGTGGCTGGAGTTTGAGGGCTGGTATGTAAATCAGGACGCGAACGGCAATCACGTCGAGGAAAAGGACCAGTATACAAAGCTCACTCCGTCAGCCGTTGGGGACAAATCCTTCCCCTTTACCCCCAACCCCAAGAACCCCATGCCCGTGATCGAGGCCAGGTGGACGGAGAAGCCGACATACACCCTCACCGTGACCCTGATGCCGCAGCTGCCCAATCAGGTGGGGTACTTTGACGTGTACTACGGCGGGACCGTAGACGAGCACGCCCCGGACGACCTCTGGAAGCAGGTCGTCACCGAGGAAAACGCCATGCGTGTGACCGCCAAGGCAGCGCAGGAGGATACCCTCAAGCTCTACATCCCCGAGACCTACTATGAGATGCACAACCACCACTTCAACCAGTGGGTCGACGAGAACGGCACTCCTGTTGAGATGAGTGAAAGCGCCATTACCATTACATATGTTGAGGCGCTTGGCACGGCACGGGAAATGACAATCTACGCCCAGTGGTCCGAGGACGCAAAGGATTACGAGATCGACGTGGTCTACGACCCCGGCGAGCACGGCATCGGCAGCCCTGTCGAAAGCTCGCTTGGGTACACCATCGATGTCGGCAATAATATGTATCCGATAGTCATGAAGCTTTTAACCCCCGAGGAATGCGGCTTCGAGGCCGAAGAGGGCTGGGAGTTCATCGGCTGGATGATCGAGGGCGACACATCAGGGAAGATCTACACCGAAAGTGTCACCACCGATGAATTTGCGGCAACTTACTCCGGCGGCGCGACGTTTATCGCCCAGTGGAAGAAGATCGAGCTGGTGGACATCAACTACACCGTGAAGCCCGGCGAGGGCGTGACCGGAGAGGACGCGGCAAAGGTCCTCGGCAAGGACGAGGAGGTCCGCACCATAACCCTGCCCACCACGAAGGAGGAAATCGCCAAGGAGTTTAACTGGACCATTCCGGAGAATACGGAGTTCCTCAACTGGACATTTGAGACCGAGACCTCCAAGGAGTTCATCGTCAACGAGGAGGCCGGAGCCAACCGCACCGAGCCCTTCCACCCCACCGAGGGTATGGTAATCACCGCCACCTGGGCCGCCAAGGACAAGGTGGAGACATGGGAGCTTGACTACGACGCCAACGGCGGCGAGGCGGGCGAGGAGACCGCCCCGGTCCTCATCCACAGAGTCGAAAGCGACGACGAGGACGCGACATGGACCGTGGAGATCGGCGAGTGCACCTTCGAGGCGCCCGAGGGCAAGGAGTTCGGCTACTGGACCATCAACGGCAGGCGCGTGTCGCCCGACTCGCTTATTACCCTCAAGAAGAGCGACGTGGAGGACGGGAAGATCGTGGTCAAGGCGGTCTGGAGAGACATTCCCGACACCGTGATCAAGGTTTACTTCCGCGACGGCGGCGGCACGGGCTTCATGCAGTCGCAGGACATCGTTATCGCGTGGAATGAGGAGAGCGCGACCTTCACGTTCCCCAGCTGCGCTTACACAAACGACGACGAGACGCTCACATTCGCGGGGTGGAAGTACACCCTGAGAGGCGTCTGGGACGGCACTCCCGACAGCCGGAGCGACGGTAAGATCTACCAGCCCGGCACCGTAATCACCGTAAAGCAGAATTCCGACACCGAGACCATCACTTCCATAGAGCTGGAGGCCCAGTGGGCGCCCAGGTCCTCCATCGGCGGCGGGACAGTTCCCACTCCCGGCATCGGCACAGGCGCGGGCGCGGGCGTCAGCGCCGGAACGGCGAATCTCGTGGAGACTCCGGATGCCGCTGAGATGCCCGCCCACGGCGGCGTGAGCACCGACGTGGAGAGGGCCGACTCCGGCGAGACCGTCACGGTCCTTCCCGCACCCGACAAGGGCTACGTCACCGGAAAGGTCGTTGTCACCGATAAGGACGGCAACGCTGTGGAGGTCAAGAGCAACCACGACGGCACTTACAGCTTTGTGATGCCCGCCGGCGGCGTCACCGTCACGGCGGAGTTTGTGGACGCCTCCGACTGGTACACCGATGTGGGCGAAAAGGCGTGGTACCGCAACGACGTGGCAGTCGTCTCCAACTTTGAGATGATGACCGGAACAGGCGAGCACACCTTCTCACCCAAGGGCACCGCGAACAGGGTCATGCTCATGACTATCCTTGCCCGGCACAGCAGCGTCCCCGGTTCCTGGGACGGCGGCGACAAGTGGTACAAGGTAGGCATGGACTGGGCCGTTGAGGAGGGCATCTCCGACGGCTCCAGGCCCTTCGAGGCTCTGACACGCGAGGAGATCGTCACCATGCTTTACCGCTATGTTGACTCCCCCAGGGTCAGCGGCAGCACCATCCGCTCCTTCAAGGACGGCACATCCGTCGCCAGCTGGGCCGCGGACGCCATGGAGTGGGCCGTTGAGACCGGAGTCATCAAGGGCTACGACGACGGCACCATCGGCGCAAAGAAGATCGCTACCCGCGCGGAGCTCGCCGCGATCCTCAACCGCGTTATGGAGCTGGTAGATGAGTTTTAAGTAATATCACGTTCGCATCAAAAAAGGCAGTGCGCCGCGGGCCGCGAAGCCCGCAGCGTACTGCCATGCGCGCGATTTATGAAAGGAAGTTGACAAATGAGGAAAATACTTTCGCTGCTGCTGGCGCTGTGCATGGTCGTGGGACTTATGCCTGTGGCGCTTGCCGATGACGCCGCGCCGGAGACCGGGGAGGACTACACCCAGCTCCCGGTGGAGGAGATCGACGCCCCCAGCGCAGCCTCCAGCACCGGAGAGACCCGCGGCACGGCGAGGCACTCCGAGGACCAGGACGTACTGGCTGTTGTCACCCTGACCGCACCCTCCATTATTGACCTCTACATCGAGGCACAGGGCAGCGGCAACGGCGCGTCCAGAGCGGCATTCATTCAGGACGCCTTCGACTCAGGCAGGGACGACGAGCTCATGGCGGCCCAGGAGCCCGTCCTTGATGCCATCCGCGGTCTCACCGGAGACTCCGCCCTCACACCCGTGGCCCAGATGGTCACGCTGTTCAACGGCTTCTTCGTCAAGGTAAAGTACGGATACCTTGACGACATCCGTGTGCTTGAGGGCGTGGACCAGGCATATGTGTCCCATGTATTCTCCGCCCCCGACCCTGTCGCGGTCGGCAGCACCTCCGGCGTGGGAGAATATGAGAGCTACAGCTACGATATGGTTGGCCTTGAAAAGGCCTGGAGCGAGGGCTGGACCGGCCAGGGCATGGTCGTGGCCGTGCTGGATACAGGTTTGGATTTGCAATACAGCACATATTGGGACCCCGATACACTTGACACGAATCAATATCTTTATGATTCGTCAACGGGGGAGCAAATTGAAAATCCCAATTATAATAAATATGGCGTCAATGTGACGAAGATCCGCCACACACACGAGGCCTTTACCGAAAATTCCTTTAAGAGCACCGAGCCGAGCTCCTTCGTTGAGTGGAAGAACGCGGAATCCATCAACGCAAAAGTGAGCCAGCTCGATGCGAGTAAAATCACCAAGGCGACCACCGGCTTTTACAAGAACCTCAAGGTCCCCTATGCATTCGACTACGCCGGGACCGTCGACCCCTACACCTATGAGCTTGCCAACGGAGACCTGAACGTGTACCCCGGCAACAACGGGGAGGCTCACGGAACCCACGTCTCCGGCACCATACTTGGCTACGCCAGGACGAAAGAGGGCGAGGTCAAGTTCTCCGGCCTCGCCCCGGATGCCCAGCTCCTCATGATGAAGGTCTTTGACGACTACGGCTCCGGCGCCTCCGAGCTGAGCTTCGTCTATGCCCTTGAGGACTCCCTCATCCTGGGCGCCGACGTTATCAACCTGAGCTACGGCTCCGATAACGGCTTCGAGGAGGACGAGAGCAGCGGCATGGAGTATTACCACAAGCTGGAGGAGGCCGGCGTCATTCTCGTGACCTCCGCCGGAAACAGCGGCAACTCCACCACCAACACAAACTACGACAGCCACAACCTGACCACCGACCCCGAGACCTCCATGATGAGCTCGCCGGCTGTCTACTCCTCCAACCTGGCCGTGGCCTCCGTTAATAACTCCGTCACCGCGCTGAGCTATTTAAACTGGGCCGACAGCGAGGGCAAGAGCTACGACGCATCCTTCATGGACCCCTTCTATGAGTCCGTGCGCTACCTCTTCTCCGATGAGATGATAGAGCACTTTGGTGAGGAGGGCATCCCCCTCATCCCCGCGGGCGTGGGCAACATGTCAGACTACGAGGAGGCCGGCTTCCTGGGCCAGGGTTCCTCCGGCAATGAGGGCATGACAGGCATCGCCCTTGTCCAGCGCGGCGGCGTGGACGAGGACGGGGAGCTTCTCTCCTTCGTTGACAAAATAAACAACGCCATGCATTACGCCTGGACCTACTTTGACGAGGACGGCAATCGCCACGACGGCGGTGTTCTCGCAGTGTTCGTCTATGACTCCGACCCCACCAGCGACAGCCTTATCGCCATGAGCGTGGAGGGCACGGCTCTGACCTCCGCCTTCGTCTCCGGTAAAACGGGCGCTGCCATGATGGCGGCAGTGGAGGCAGGCGGCGCTTACCTCACCAAAATCGAGGCCATGGACAGGCTCGTCACCGACGACTCCCAGGGCGGCCTTATGAGCTCCTTCAGCTCCTGGGGCGCGGGCCCGGGTCTTGAGCTCAAGCCTGAGATCACCGCCCCCGGCGGCAACATCTGGTCCTCCGTATTCGACTATACATACCCCTATGACAGCAAGGTCGGCACCTACACCGACTATGTGGGCGGCTACACCATGATGAGCGGCACCTCCATGGCTGCCCCCCACATCACCGGACTTGCGGCCCTTGTGCGCCAGTATGTGCGCGAAAAGATTGAAGGCGGTCAGGTGACCGGGAACGAGGACGAGATAACAAACGCGCTCCTCGTCAGCACCGCCGTACCCCTGACAGAGGCGGACGGCGAATACTACTCACCCCGTTATCAGGGCGCGGGCCTTGCAAACGTGGGCTACGCCGTCACCACCCCCGCCTACATCACCGTCAAAGACCAGCTCGTCGGCAAGCTGGAGTTTGGCGACGACTACGAGTGGACAGGCAAATTTGACGGAAGCTTCACCATCCACAACATTACCGCAAACGCCGTGACCTACACAGGGAAGATCGTCGTCATGGTCCCGGATACCGACAAGGCGGTGAACGCCGCCGTGGACAGCGGCAGGGAGCACGACGTGATGCTGGACTCCGACCGGGTGCTGAGGACCATTGAACTCGGTTCCATCACCGTCGACGCAAACGGCACGAAGGATGTCGCCGTGAACATCGACCTCACCGATGAGGAGATCTCAAGCCTCAGGGCCCTGTTCCCCAACGGCATCTACATCGAGGGCTACGTCGTCCTTGAGAGCGCGGGCCTGCCCAATATCGGCCTTCCCTTCCTCGGGTATCTGGGCGACTGGACCGCCCCCGCCATCTTCGACGCCCACACCTGGCTTGAGTCCACCGACGGAAGCCTCTGGAACAACGAGAACACCTGGGGCAACTCCCTGGTGGGCTTCTACACCGGCTACGGCTTCATAAACCTGGGCCAGAACCCCTTCGACGAGAGCGCCGAGACATATCAGGAGGTCTACCAGGAGGAGAACATCGCAATCTCCTCCAACGGCGCGGTCTCCGCGATAAACGACTTTGTGCTCTATCAGCTCCGCGACACCCGGGTCATCGTCCTGGAGGCCAGGGACGCCGTGACAGACGATCTCTACTACCGCGACGTTGAGCCCTTCCTGCCCAAGACATTGTATAACTCCACCTACGGAACGGCTGTGCCCATGTCCGCCATGTACATGACCGAGTCCTGGGACGGCACAAACAGGGGCGCGATGCTGCCCAGTGGCGGCTCCACCGGAAACGGCGACCCCCTGCCCAACGGCACCAGGGTCAAATTCACCATCGCCGCGTTCGGCGAAGGCGATTACTCCGCCCTCGGCACCACCTCCTTCAACGGACGGACAGTCACCAACTACTGGGCCCTGGATCTCTCCGACCCCGAGACCTGGCCTACCTTCAACAAGCATGAGATGAACATGGACGGGGACATCATTGAGTTTGACGTCCTCATCGACAGGACCCGCCCGACCCTCAAGGACGGCCTCATCACCAGCTTCACCGACAACGGCAGGCGCTACATCACCGGAACCGTGGAGGATAAGCTCGGCTCCCTCGCCGGAGTCAAGATAATCCCCCAGGCCATCCGCCGCGACGTGAACAGCGGCGACGAGGATGTGGCCTTCGCCAGAAACAGCCCCCTGTACTCCAAGATGATCTACGACGCGGCCCGCCAGGAGTGGACCTTCGTGGCTGATGTCACCGAGGTCGAGATCAAGAACCCCTATGAGGAGACCGGCTGGGACTTTGAGTTTGAGTGGACCGGCGGACTTCTCATTCAGGCCATGGACTACGCCGGGAACGAGGGCGACTTCGTCACCCGCGTGAGCACCGACATGACCGAGCCCGAGTCCGGCCTTACCGTCACACCCAACTGCGGACTTATGTATGTGGGCGACACCTTTGACTTCAGCGTAATTGACAGCTCCGCCGCCGGCGGCATAGAGTTTGCCACCGCGGACGAGAGCGTGGCCTCCGTCACCCCTGCGGGCCATGTCGAGGCCAAGAGCGTGGGCCAGACGGTCCTGACCGTCTCCAATAAAAACGGCGCCACGGAAAAGGTCGTCATCGCCGTGCGCGAGCGTCCCACCGAGGTCAAAGATTTCAACCTCTCCATTGAATCCTTCAGCGGCCTTACCCCCGACGGCGCCCTGGTCGTGAAAATCCAGGACGTCCAGCCCGCCGACGTTATCCTTGGCGGCGGTCCTGACGGACTTCTTGTCAGCTGGTCCGTAAAAGAGGATGAGGAAACCGCGGACAAGTACGGCGAAACTGCCCTCATCGACGTTTACCAGTACACCACCGACGCCATGACAGGCATGATAGCCCTCTACGCATCCCTCAAGCTTGACTCCCTTGGCAATCCCCTTATCGGGGCAGGGGACCTGAGCGGCGGCGGCACCCTGACCGTCACTCTGGGCGGCGTCAAGAACCCCGACGGCTCCATCACCGGAGGCTGCAGCAAGGAAATGACGTTTGACTGGAAGGACCTCTACGAGAACAACAACGTGGACGGCCTTATCTCCAGCACCAGCTTTGACGGCGAGCAGATAATCTATGTCGAGGAGGGCAAGGAGGCAAACCTTATTGCCAAATACCGCGACGTCAAGACCCATGACACCATCCCCGTGCGCCTGTACACCGCTGTGGGCGCATCCAGCCCCAGCACGAAGAACCCCACCACTCCCGCCACCGGACTTCGCCTTGACGGCCCCGAATTCGTCGGCGTGGACAGCCGCTGGGAGGGCTGGCTCATCAATGACGCAGGCTACGATCTTCCCGAGACCGTCCGCCTCTACACCCGCTACACCGATGACGGCAACGAGATAATCCGCGACAACACCGTCTGGGCACAGGCCATCGAGTACGATCCCACCACGGGCCACATAGTTGTGCCCTACAGCCCCGCCGGAAGCGCCAGCGAGATGGTGATCCGCGCAGATGGTGTGCCTAATGAGGAATCCAAGGGCAGCGACCGCACGCCCCAGACCTACACCCGTCCCGACGGCCTCTACGGCCCCTTCAACTGGGTCGTGACCGACGGCGTACCCGGCACCATAAAGGCCACGCCCACCGGCATCACCTTCAAGGCCGATGCGCCCGGCGTGAGCTACCTGATCGCCACCAGCATCGCCATGCAGGACAGCGACTACGGCACACTCAATTTCGCCGTGGTCACACTCCCCACAACGGCGAAGACCATTGATGTCGCCGCGAGCGCCGAGGGCCGCGAGGGCCACATGATCGAGATGAACAAGGGCGATAAGGACACGCTCAAAGTCACCCTCGACCCCGTTCCCTCTCTGGACAAGGACAAGAAGCTCATATGGACCTCCTACAACGAGGACGTGGTAAAGGTTGACGAGAACGGCAACGTCGAGGCTCTTGAGGGCGGCTACGCCTACATCGGCATTATGGCTCAGAACCGTGACGCCGACTCCGGAAGCCCCCTGGAGACCTACTTCGTCATTCACGTCATCGACCCGGACAACCTGGAGCCTGAACCCGAGATCAAATACACCATCACCTTCCGTGACGGCAACAACACCAGCGTGGTCATTGACAGCAGGACTGTCGAGAGCGGCGAGCCCCTTGGCGAGCTGCCCACGCCTCCCGACCACCCGGGCTACAGCTTCATCGGCTGGCAGGACGGCAGCGGCAACAGCGTAACCGCGCAGACCATTGTTGAGAAGAGCATGAACGTCTTTGCCCGTTACTCCGCGATAAGCGTCGCACCCTCCATCCCCGCCGCTCCCTCCGACCCCGTTGTCTCCACAGGCAATGTGACCGAGGAGGACGAGACTACCACCGAGACCACCGCGAAGCCCGAGGCCCAGGTGACAGGCGGCGATGCCAGCACCGCCGTGACCGAGAGCGTCGGCAGCGAGATGGTGAAGCAGGCGGTGGAGAACAGCAGCGACACCGTCGTCATAGCCCCCAAGGTCAGCGGCGACGTGACCAGGTCCGAAGTCTCCATCCCCGGCGGCACTGTCGCCGACATAGCGGAGAAGACCGACGCGGACCTCAGAGTCGAGACCCCCGCCGCCGACGTGACCCTTGACAACGACTCCCTCAAGGAGCTGGGCAAGGGCAGCACCGTCACCGTAACAACGGAGAAGAAGGACGGCGCCGTCTCGGTCAACGTCGCGGTTGACGGCAAGGCTGTCGAGGGCGAGGTCAAGGCCGTTCTGGATCTTAAGTACGGCGAGGTCGCCGTCATGGTCAACCCCGACGGCACCGAGACTATCATCCCCAAGTCCGCGGTTGAGGACGGCAGGACATATGTGGTCATGGAGAATGGAGCCACGGTAAAGGTCAAGGACAACAGCCGCAGCTTCGAGGACGTCCACTCCGAGTGGTACGCCTCCGCGGTGAGCTTTGTCTCCAGCCACGAGCTGTTCCTCGGCGTAACCGAGACGGAGTTTGCCCCCAGGTCCAACATGACCCGCGCCGCGCTTGCAACCGTCCTCTGGCGGCTTGAGAGCGAGGCCGCGGCGGAGGGCGGCACGAAATTCAACGATGTGTCCGCCACAGCCTACTACGCCGACGCAGTGGAGTGGGCCAGCGCCAACCTCATCATCGAGGGCAAGGGCGACGGCGTGTTCGCCCCGGGCATGAACGTGACCCGTCAGGAGATGGTCACGATGATCTACCGTTACGTCAAGACCCTGGGTCTGGATGCCGATGAGAAGGCCAGCCTTGACACCTTCAAGGATTCCGCCAGCGTTTCCAGCTGGGCCAGGGAGGCCATGGAGTGGGCAGTCGCCAACGAAATCATCCAAGGCAACGGCGACGACACCATCTCCCCCAAGGCAACAGCCACCCGCGCCCAGGTCGCGGCAATTATGCAGCGCCTGGTCGAGTACATCGTAAAATAAAAGATGTGAAAAGCAGACATGACAAGGGGAAGGGCGCGCAAGCGTCCTTCCCCCATGTTTTTTGATTATTCTATTTAAAAAGCCACTGAAAGAAGCTTTTTTACTGTACCTCGCAGACCTTTTCCATGTAGCAGTCAAGAAAATCCTGCGTGATGCCGTGCAGCTTTCTGTGGGAACAGATATAGTACAGCTCCTCGACAGCCGAGTATGGGAAGTATCTGGCGTTCAGGCTTTTAAACTGAGGCCTGTTTGCCTCGTACACGACCTTTTCTCTGTTGTCGTCAGGCGCAACGATAACGTAACGTGTTTGAAATGCGGGCATACAGTCCTGAAGGCCCTTCATGCGGGTCAAACCGGAGGTCACGCCTGTCGTGTGCTCTACCTCCATGACCGCGGGCATGAAACGGTGATTTTGAAACCAGATGCAGTCAATAAAACGCGCCGATGACCCCGCTCCGGGAAAAGCTGAAATAATGTTTTCCGAATCCAGCGTGCGGATGATACCCGGCTGGTCAATCAAAAGCCTGTCCCTGTAAACTATGCCCTTGTCGTTTTGAGCGATCCAGGTCCTGTACCCCAGCTGCAGCCCGATGAGGTACAGCGCGATTTGTATCTGGGTATGGCGACGCACGGCCTCTATGTCCATATCCCCGCCAATCGCCATGTCAGCAGGCAGGACAAGATTGTCATATGTGACCGATTGGATGGGAATCTCTGAAACCGCCATATTCTGCATCTTCTTTTCCTCAAGGACCCCGTTTTTGTGCGGCTCATCGGGCAGCCAGACAAGGTGCTTGTGACCGTGCTCGATAGATGAGCGGCCGTCAATGTCCTTGATGCGTCCCGGGTAGCAGTAATAGAACTCGGGCGTGAGGGCTATCAGCGTTTCCAGCACGGAGCGCGTATTGTATGAAGCGCCTAAGAGCCTGTCAAGGTTTACGGGGTCTCCCACGCTGACGGCGTTGGAGACGCGCCAAATCATCTCGGTCGAGATGCTTTCAATTTTCGCGCCGGCGGCGGACTCGCCCTTCCTTGGGTTCCACCTTCTGAATTGTATGGGACCTGCGGGGAGGATGACGTTTTCGATGTGTATGAGTCCGGGAGTTGACGGATTTATGTAATTATAATTTGCGCTGCGGGGCAGGAGGCTGATTGCGCGGACAAGGTTATAGGCTGTGATTTTCGGCATTGTCTGCGCCTCCGTTCAAATAGTCCGATATTGTTTTCGCAATTCCATTCGCAAGTAAAAACGGTACGCCGTTGCCTATGGTTTTGAACATATCCGTAAGGGACATATCTCCGGGCAGCTCAAATTCCTTCGGCAGTGACTGTAATGACAGCGCCTCCGCGACTGTCAGCCTCCTCGCCCTGTACGGGTGAAGGTGTACCTCGTTGTTGCCATAGGCGACTGTCGGAGAGTACCTCCAGCGATGCAGACGCTTATATGATTTTTTGGAATCGTCGCCTTCATCGACAGACGTCATCCTCACCCTGCCGGCGCGGGGCACAAAGCAGTTCACGCTGTTGGGGTGATTGTCCACGTCATTTTTCCTGAACCAATATTCAACGGTGAGCTCCTCGGGCAGACCGTCGGGACATTCCTTCCCGCTGTTTTCCACAAACGGTTCAGAGGAGGGCCACTGCCTTTTTTTGATGTCTGAAAGGTCATATGTTATGTATTTGGTCCAGGGAAAGTCCTCCGAGGGCTTTTTTTCGTTTCCCGCCGTTTTGCTGCTGATCCCAAAAAGCAGGATCCTGTCCCTGTCCTGCGGCGCGCCAAATTCAAGGGCGTTCGTCAACCTGTCTGTTGTAAGATACCCGGCGCCTTCGAGCTTCGCCTTCAACTCGTCGTAAAACGCCCGGTGCTTGGCGGTCCTCCATAGGCCCTTTACGTTTTCAAACAAAAAGAAATCGGGCTTTTGTTCAATAATCAGATTTACATAGGAGAGCGAGAGCTTTCCGTTGTCCCCATTGCGGCCTCTCTGCTTGCCGGCAACTGAAAAATCAGGGCAGGGGGGTCCTCCAATGAAGCCGATCAGGCCTCCGCCGCCCCGCGAAATCAAAATTTGGTTCCTGAGCTCATCGGCACGCTGCCCCAGGTATTCATTAATGTCGATGTTGCTGTATCCATGCCGGGGCTTTTCAAGCCCCATCTTTTCTCTTGAGTACTTGTATGCTCTAATAAAGGCGGGGGAGTATTCGTTTACAAGGTCAATGGTGTACCCCGCAAGCTCAAACCCCAGATCCAATAAGCCGCTGCCGGCAAAAAAGGAGAAAATCCTAAGACTGTTCATTTGCTCATACCCCGCCGACCACATCTAAGTCAATAATTTTTTGCGAGAAACTGATATTGATTATTATAGCATGTTATTGACATATTTGCAACAGAGCCATGGCGCGAAACAGTTATGCCGCGATTTCCTCCCGGGCTTTGTTGCTTCGGGCAAATTTACAAGATTTATACGGCGCCGATTTTCAGGAGATTGCCCACTTGAATTTCCGGCGGCGTTTGGGTAAAATAATAATACAACGTGTGGCGTTTCAACTGCGTAAATCCGGTTGAGCGCCGCACGTTTATTTTTATATTTATGAAAAGGAAGTATTTTATCAGATGGAAGCAAAAATGAACAGGTCCCTTGGGGAGGAGCGCGTTGGCAGGCTGATGCGCAGATACTCCGTGCCCTGCGTGATCTCTCTGCTTGTGGGGGCGCTTTACAACATAGTTGACCAGATATTCATCGCGAACGCCGCGTACCTCGGCTCCTACGGCAACGCGGCGAACACCGTGGTTTTCCCGCTGACGGTGACAGCTCTGGCGATAGCCGTTATGACAGGCGACGGCTGCTGCGCCTTCGTGAGCCTCTGCCTCGGCAGGGGAGAGACCGGGGCGGCTAAAAAGAGCGTTGGCAGCGCCGTGACGATGGTCCTCGCCGCCTCCGCCGTCCTCTCGGCAGTGTACCTTATATTCAGCGACCAGATCATCGCCATGTTCGGCGGCACCGTAAATGCGGAGACCTTCCGCAATTCCCGGGAGTATTTCTTCTACATCACCCTGGGGATACCCTTCTACATGTTCGGTCAGGCCATGAACCCTGTGATCCGCGCGGACGGGAGCCCCGGATTCACTATGGCCTCCACCCTCGCGGGGGCGGCAATAAATGTGGTCCTGGACCCGGTGTTTATCTTTGTCCTCAAGTGGGGCATGATGGGCGCGGCTGCGGCCACGGTAATGGGTCAGGCGGTAACGGCGGCGCTGGCGGTGTGGTATTTGACCCGCATGAGGCTCGTAAAGCCCTCGCTGCCGGATTTTAAGCCGACGTGTGGCGTCTGCCGCCGGACCCTCGCCCTTGGCATGACCAGCTTTTTGTCCCAGATTTCCCTTGTCGCGGCGATGGCGGCGATAAACAACATGGTCCGCAAATACGGCGCCCTGGACCCGGTTTTCGGTCAGGAGCAGTACGCCCAGATCCCGATGGCTGTGGTTGGTATAGTCATGAAGTTTTTCCAGATAGTCATTTCCGTTGTCGTGGGGATGGCTGCCGGGTGCATCCCCGTGGTGGGCTTTAACATGGGCGCGGAGAAGAGGGAGCGGGTGCGGGAGCTGTTCACCCTGCTGCTTATATGTGAGGCCGCGGTGGGCGCCGCGGCGCTGGCGGTGGCGGAGCTTCTCCCCGGAAGGCTCATATATATCTTCGGCGCCGCGAACGAGAGCCGCTGCTACACGGATTTCGCGGTTCGGGCCTTCAGGATATACCTGTGCATGATAGTTTTTGCCTGCGTGAACAAGGCGTGCTTCATATTTCTTCAGGCCATGGGCAAGGCGCTGTCCTCCACGATTTTGTCCATGGTCAGGGAGATAGTTTTCGGCGTGGGCTTCGCCCTGCTGCTGCCGATATTTTTCGGCCTTGACGGAGTGCTGTACTCCATGCCGCTGTCGGATGCTTTGACCTTCGCCATAGCGATGCTTCTCATAGTCAGGACATACAGGGAGCTTACACCTGATGGGAAAATAAATTACAAATTTTCACTTGACAACCGGAACGCCGTGTGATATTATTTAGGTACCGAAACGTTTTCGGCAGGATTTGAGAACGAGCTTTAGAAAAAATCACAGAGAGGAGAAGCGTTATGACTGACAGCACAAATTTATGCCCCTGCTGCGGCAGGCACTGCGATCTATCAAGTCCCGGCTGCGAAAGAGGCGTGCAGTACGCCGCCGCGGGCCAAATTCCCGCCTGCGAAGCGGCCCTCGAGCCACGCTCCTACCCCAGTCCCGAGATGTCCCCGGAGCTTCGTGAGTGCCGCGACCGCCCCCATCCGGAGGGGGAGCATGACCATCCCCACCCGGCGCCACCACGCCGCCCGGAGGGAGCCCCGGGGCCCCACGACCATCCACATCCTGTGCCCCATCCCCACCCCGTCCCACACGGTCCGGAGGGCCGCCGCCCGCCGCACCCGCCTACTATGCGGCGCAGTGTCACCGAGACAGAGCCATACAGGCAGCTCGACACCGAGGGGAAGCTTCTGGCGCTCCTGCGTGAGCTGGGGCACATCGGACGCTTCGGCCCCGACGGGAGGGGCGGTCAGGACCGCATACTCCGCATCCTCGCGAAATCCGGCTCCATGGAGCAGCGGGAGCTGACGGAGCGGCTCAACATCCAGCCCGGCTCAGCCAGCGAGCTTCTGACGAAGCTGGAGAACGCGGGCCTCATCACCCGCGCCCCCAGCGGCGCCGACCGCCGCCGTGTGGAGCTCAGCCTCACCGACGCGGGCAGGGAGCGCGCCGCGCAGCTGCCTCAGGGCGGCGGGGACCTCTTCGCCGTTCTCGACCCGGAGGAGCGCGAGCAGTTCCTGCGCATCCTTGAAAAGCTCTCCGCCGCAGCCCATCCCGGCCCCGACAGGCCCTGAGGCGGCGCCATGCGGGTAACCTGTAATCTCCCCGGCGGGCGGGAGCTCATATGCGACGCGCTCCCCATGGGCCGCGACCTGCTCCTGGCGGTGCACGGCGGCGACGCCCCACATCTGGGGAGCGTCGTGACGGCGGTCCCCAGACCCAGCCTCACGGGCAGCGGCATCGGCGTCACCTCCTCGGTCCTGAATCTGCCGGGCCACAAGGACGAGGCCGTGGCCCGGCTATTTGCGGAGCGCGCCGCGGCGGAGCTGGGCTGCACCGCCCTGTGCGCCTGCGGCATCCACATTGACGGCCTCGACGCCGAGGGCATCCGCGCGGTCATGACCGCCGCCGGAGAGCTTCTGGAGCGCACGATGGAACGGCTTTCGGGGACCTGGCCGGGAGCTGCGCATCCGCTCGATTGATATTCTGTTTATTGGAGAATTGTATTAATAATATACTGGAGGCGGGAAAATGGCGGAAATATACGATCTCAGGTCCGCGCTGGAGCTTCTGAGAAGCCTTCCGGGGCAGCTCATCGAGACAGGCGTGGAGGTGGACCCGGCGGCGGAGCTGTCCGGGGTGTACAGGTATGTGGGAGCGGGCGGCACCGTGAAACGGCCCACCACCGTGGACGGACCGGCGATGGTGTTCCACAACATCAAGGGGCACCCGGGGTCGTCCGTGGCAATCGGCGTGCTGGCAAGCCGGGAGCGTGTGGCGCGGCTCTTCGGGTGCAAAAAGGAGGAGCTGGGGTGGCTTGTGAAGTCCTGCGCGGAGCATCCTGTGGAGCCCGTGGTCATTGACGGCCCCGCCCCATGTCAGGAGGTGGTCCATCTGGCCTCGGAGCCGGACTTTGACTTAAATCGGCTCATCCCCGCCCCCACCAACACGCCGGTAGACGCGGGGCCCTACATAACTCTTGGCCTGTGCTACGCCACACACCCGGACACGGGGCTCAGCGATGTCACCATCCACAGGATGTGCATACAGGGAAAAGACGAGCTTTCCATCTTCCTCCAGCCCGGGTCCCGGCACATCGGGGCCATGGCGGAGCGGGCCACGCAGCTCGGTCAGCCCCTGCCCATATCCGTCTCCATCGGCGTGGACCCGGCGGTGGAGGTGCTCTCCTGCTTTGAGCCGCCCACGACGCCACTGGGCTTCAATGAGCTGTCGATTGCCGGGGCGCTGCGGCGGCGTCCCGTGGAGCTTGTGAAGTGCGTATCTGTCAACGAGCACGCCATTGCCAACGCGGAGTACGTCATTGAGGGGGAGATCCTCCCCGGCAGCAACCATGTGGTGGAGGACCAGAACTCCCATACGGGGTACGCCATGCCGGAGTTTCCCGGCTATAACGGTCCCGCCAGCCATGAGTGCTGGCTTTTGAAGGTCAAAGCGGTCACCCATCGAAAAGACCCCATCATGCAGACCTGTATCGGACCTTCCGAGGAGCACGTCAACATGGCGGGCATCCCCACCGAGGCCAGCATCCTGACCATGCTGGACAAGGCCCTGCCGGGAAAGGTGCTGAACTGCTACTCCCACCGCGCCGGGGGCGGAAAGTATATGGCGGTGCTCCAGTGCAGAAAGACGGTCCACACCGACGAGGGCAAGCAGCGGCAGGCGGCGCTTCTGGCCTTCTCCGCCTTCCCGGAGCTGAAGCATGTCATACTGGTGGACGAGGACGTGGATATTTTTGATACCAACGACGTACTCTGGGCGCTGAACACCCGGTTTCAGGGGGACCGGGACATCGTCACCATCCCAGGCGTGCGGTGTCATCCCCTGGACCCCAGCTCCAGCCCGGACTACTCGCCGTCCATCTCCGATGTGGGTATCTCCTGCAAGACCATCTTCGACTGCACGGTGCCCTTCCACCTGAAGGAGCGCTTTAAGCGGGCGCCGTTTATGGAGCTGGACCCGGAGAGGTGGCTCCATGGTTAAGCGGCTCATTGTGGGGGTCACCGGGGCCTCCGGCGCGCCCCTGGCGGTGGAGCTTTTGAAACAGCTCCACGAAAATCATCCGGAGGTGGAGACCCATCTGGTGGTCACCCGGAGCGGGGAGCTGACGCTTACGCAGGAGACGGGAATGACGCTGGCGGAGCTTCAAAAGCTGGCCTCGGTCATCTATGACAACGACAGCATCGGCGCGGCCATCGCCAGCGGGAGCTTCAGGACCATGGGGATGGTGGTGGTCCCATGCAGTATGAAGACCGTGGCGGGCATCGTCACCGGGTACTCGGACAACCTGCTGCTACGGGCCGCCGACGTGTGCCTTAAGGAGCGGCGGAAACTGGTGCTCGCCGCCCGGGAGTCGCCCCTGTCC
This sequence comes from uncultured Oscillospiraceae bacterium, assembly GCA_947630755.1. Classification (GTDB taxonomy): domain Bacteria; phylum Bacillota; class Clostridia; order Oscillospirales; family Oscillospiraceae; genus RUG626. Next base: position 21,781 of record CANRIU010000004.1, read on the forward strand.
ACGGTCCACCTGCGGAATCTCTATGAGGCCAGTAAGCTGGGCGCGGTGGTCCTGCCGCCCATGCCCGCCTACTATAACCACCCAAAAACCATCGAGGATGTGACACGCCAGACCGTCCTGCGGCTCCTTGCTCAGTTCGACCTTGCCGAGCCGGGGGAGTGGCCGGGGTTGTGAGCTCGTACCACAACAGGTAAAATTTAATTTGAGACATAAAAATGTCCCTGATGCTCCCGGCCCCCGCCGCCGGGAAAATTCCGGAGGCTGCATTTGTGCAAGCTGACGGAAGCGCCCTGCTTCCGACGCCGGGGCCGACGGCGTAATTCGCGCCTGCGCCTGCCGCCCGCAAGGGTAAATACGCGGCGTTCGGGCTTATCTCCACGCGCTTTCCCGTGCCGGCGGCGGAGACAGCGGACCGGCCTCTTGACTAAATTGAGGTCAAAAAAGCCGGATAAGGCGAAAAATGCCCCAAATGGTACAACCGAAAAACCCGACCGCTTCACCGTGACATGGAGCGGGCGGTTTTTTTCACCGCGAAATGAGCTCTCCCGCCGCCGGGGGAGCGGGAGAGAGAAGGGGATATATCATTCATTAAATCCATACTCATATAATTCGTCAAAGCGCATGAAACAGGTCTTTACATATGGCGGAATATGAGATACAATTACAAAAAAGCAATGATTATATTGGAAAAGGGGGATAAAATGGAAATCAGCGAGATACTTGCAAGGGTGGACCACACGCTTCTTGCCCAGGGAGCGACGTGGGAGCAGATCCGGGGCATATGCGACGACGGGATAAAATACCGCACGGCGTCGGTGTGCATCCCGGCAAGCTATGTCCGCAGGGCAAAGGAGTATGTGGGGGACAATCTGGCGGTGTGCACCGTCATAGGCTTCCCCAACGGCTACTCCACCACGGCGGTGAAGGTGTACGAGACGGCTGACGCCATAGCCAACGGCGCGGATGAGATCGACATGGTCATCAACATCGGCTGGGTGAAGGACGCCCGCTGGGACGACCTTCTGGGGGAGATCCGCGCGGTGAAGGCGGCCTGCGGGGAGAGGATACTCAAGGTCATTATCGAGACCTGTCTTCTCACCGACGAGGAGAAGGTGAAGATGTGTGAGATCGTCTCCGACTCCGGCGCGGACTACATCAAGACCTCCACGGGCTTTGCCGGAGGCGGCGCGACGAGGGAGGACGTGGCCCTCTTTGCCGCAAATGTGGCGCCCCACGTCAAAATAAAGGCCGCCGGGGGGATAAGCTCCATCGAGGACGCGGAGGCGTTCATCAGGCTTGGGGCGTCGCGCCTCGGGACGAGCCGCATCGTGAAAATCGTCAAAAACACCGACCCCGACAAGAACGCATACTGAGAGGGGGAGAAAAGTGGGAACACCGCACAACAGCGCGAAAAAGGGGGATTTCGGAAAGACGGTCCTTATGCCCGGCGACCCCCTGCGGGCAAAATTCATAGCGGAGACATTTCTTGATGACCCGGTGCTCGTGAACAACGTCAGGGGAGTGCAGGGGTACACCGGGACCTACAAGGGGACGAGAGTCTCCGTGATGGCATCCGGCATGGGGATGCCCTCCATCGGCATCTACTCCTATGAGCTCTTCACCCAGTTCGACGTGGAGAACATCATGCGCATCGGCTCCGCCGGGGCCATGAGCGAGAAGCTGAAGCTCCGGGACGTGGTGGCGGGGATGGGCGCCTGCACCAACTCCAGCTTTGCCCACCAGTACGGCCTGCCCGGGACCTTCGCGCCCATTGCCGACTACACATTCCTTGAGACCTGCGTGGGCGTGGCCCGGGAGATGGGCGTGAACATGCCCGTGGGCAATATCTTAAGCTCCGATGTATTTTATGACGCCTCCGCCTCCACCATGAAGTGGGCGAAAATGGGCGTCCTGGCGACGGAGATGGAGGCCGCGGCGCTGTACATGACGGCGGCCTACACCGGAAAGCGGGCGCTGGCGATATGCTCGATCTCCGACAGCCTTATGACGGGCGAGGAGCTCAACGCCGAGGAGCGGCAGAACACCTTCACCACCATGATGAAAATAGCGCTGGAGACAGCCGTCAGGATGGAGAAGCTGTGAAGGCCCCCGGCACCAAAAGGGTTTTCCACGGTCACGAAGGTGACCGGAAAATAAAAAAATAAAATGAAAAAGGAAGGTATTCAAATGAAGAAAAGCATCGCACTTCTGCTGGCGCTCGTTATGACGCTGGCCCTGGCGGCCTGCGGAGGCGGCGGGGAGAACGCAGACTCCGACGGAGGCTACAAGGTCGCAATGATCACCGACTACGGCGACATCACCGACCAGTCCTTCAACCAGACCACCTGGGAGGCGGTCCAGCAGTTCGGCAAGGACAACAGTGTTGAGACGAAGTACTACAAGCCCACCTCCAACGACACCGCCGGCCGTGTGGCCCAGGTGGAGCTGGCAATCGCCGACGGCTACAACGTCATCGTGATGCCCGGCTACGCCTTCGGCGGGACCCTCTTTGAGTGCGCCGCGAATTACCCCGACGTCAAGTTCATAGCCCTTGACGTGGCCGCCGGAGACATTCTGGAGACCGCCGTCCCCGCAAAGGGCGAGGCCTACTCCTACAACCCCGACGAGTATACGCTCACCGACTACATGAACATGGACAACGTCTACTGCGCCATCTATCAGGAGGAGCTGTGCGGATATATGGCGGGCTACGCCGCGGTGAAGCTGGGCTACACTAAGCTCGGGTTCCTGGGCGGCATGGCTGTCCCCGCCGTCATGCGCTACGGCTACGGCTTTGTTCAGGGCGCCGACGCCGCCGCGGCGGAGCTTGGCACCACCGTTGACATGAATTACATCTACGGCGGACAGTTCTTCGGCGACGCGGACATCACCGCCGTCATGGACACCTGGTATCAGGGCGGCACTCAGATCGTCTTTGCCTGCGGCGGCGGCATCTACACCTCCGCTGTTGACGCGGCGAAGAACGTGGACGGCGCCAAGGTCATCGGCGTGGACGTGGACCAGCAGGGCGTTATCGCCGCCTACGCCGCCGGTGAGAATGCAAAGCAGGAGGACATCGACGCCTACAAGCCCATGGTCGTCACCTCCGCCATGAAGGGCCTGCGTCCCACCACCATCAACACCCTGGTGGACGTGGTCATCAACGGCAACTGGGATAAATATGTGGGCAGGATCGACACCCTGGGCCTTGTCTCCGGAGACGACCCCTCCGCCAACTACGTCCAGCTCGCCGACTCCACCCAGTACGGCGACGGCTTCTCCGAGGCCGACTACAAGGCCCTTGTTAAGGCCATGTTCGACGGCTCTGTCACCGTCAGCAACGACACCACCATCGCAAGCCCGGCGGACCTTGGCTGCTCCAGCGTCAACGTCAACTTCCAGGGCAACATCAAGGGCTGAGTCACAAAAAAGGCTTAAAATGCATACCTTGGGGGGCGAGCGCCGCTCGTCCCCCGGATTTTTAAAAATTCGGCGAAAATGTGTTTCTCTTTTGAATTAAATTAGAAAAAGAATTTTATTGTAAAGGAGGGAATTGGACTTGGACAATACGCCATACGCCATAGAGATGCTGAACATCACAAAGCGCTTCCCGGGAATTATCGCCAACGACAACGTGACGCTGAGGCTCAGGCGGGGTGAGATCCACGCGCTCCTTGGGGAAAACGGCGCGGGAAAGTCCACCCTGATGAGCGTGCTCTTCGGGCTCTATCAGCCGGAGGAGGGCGTCATCAAGAAGGACGGCAAGGAGGTCCAGATCCGCGACCCCAACGACGCAAACGACCTGGGTATAGGCATGGTGCACCAGCACTTCAAGCTGGTGGAGTGCTTTACGGTCCTGGACAACATAATCCTCGGCGTGGAGCCCACGAGCAGGGTCGGGTTCCTTAAGAAGGAAGAGGCGCGGAAAAAGGTGCTGGAGCTCTCCGAGCGCTATGGGCTCAAGGTGGACCCGGACGCGGTCATCGAGGACATTTCCGTTGGTATGCAGCAGCGCACCGAGATACTCAAGATGCTCTACCGGGAGAACGAGATACTCATATTTGACGAGCCCACCGCCGTGTTGACGCCTCAGGAGATAGACGAGCTTTTGAAGATAATGAAGAATCTCGCCGCCGAGGGCAAGAGCATCCTCTTTATCTCCCACAAGCTAAACGAGATCATGTCCGTTGCGGACCGCTGCTCCATACTGCGAAAGGGCAAGTACATCGGCACGGTGGACATCGACAAGACCGACAAGGCGGAGCTGAGCCGCATGATGGTGGGCCGTGACGTGGAGTTCGTGGTCCACAAGGAGCCGGCGAAGCCGAAGGACACGGTGCTGGAGGTCAAAGACATGACCGTGGCATCCAAGGTCCACAGGAACAACGCGGTCAAGAACGTGTCCTTCAAGGTCCGCGCCGGGGAGATAGTCTGCATCGCCGGCATCGACGGCAACGGACAGTCGGAGCTTGTCTACGGCATATCCGGACTTGAGCCGCTGGTCAGCGGCAGCCTGACGCTGTGCGGGAAGGACATAACCCGCGCCCCCATCCGCCGGAGGAGCCTTGAGGGCATGAGCCACATACCCGAGGACCGCCATAAGCACGGCCTTGTGCTGGACTACACCCTTGAGGACAACATCGTGCTCCAGCGGTATTTTGAGCCGGAGTTCACAAAAATGGGCTTTTTGCGCCGCCAAAACATCCGCACCTACGCCGAGAGGCTCATCGAGCAGTACGACGTGCGCTCCGGTCAGGGGCCGATAACCATAGCCCGGTCCATGTCCGGCGGCAACCAGCAGAAGGCCATCATCGCGAGGGAGATAGACAAGGACCCGCAGCTCCTCATAGCCGTTCAGCCCACCCGCGGCCTTGACGTGGGCGCCATAGAGTACATCCACAGCCAGATCGTGGCCCAGCGTGACGCCGGGAAGGCGGTGCTGCTGGTGAGCCTGGAGCTTGACGAGGTGATGAACGTCTCCGACCGGATCCTGGTCATGTACGAGGGGAAGATCATGGGAGAGTTCGACCCGAAGAAGACCACAGTTGAGGAGCTCGGCCTCTACATGGCGGGCGCCAAGAGAATGGAGGTGCGCGGATGAAAAAATCTGAGAAATCGGGTCTTGGAAGGCTAATAGGGAATGACGGCGTGCAGACGCTTCTGGCGTCGCTCCTGTGCATCCTGGGGGGCCTTCTCATCGGCTTTATCGTGCTCCTCATAATCGAGCCCAGCGCGGCATGGGGCTCCATAACCGCGGTGGTCAAAAACTTCTTCCGCTATCCCTCCTCCCTTCAGGGCAAGTACCTGGGGCAGACGGTGGTGCGCACGGTGCCCCTTCTGATGTGCGCCCTCTCCGTGCTCTTTGCCTACAAGGTTGGCATGTTCAACATCGGCGCCGCGGGGCAGTACGTCATCGGCGCCTGCGCCACGCTCTACTGCGCCATAGCGCTGAAGCTCCCCTGGTTTGTCTGCCTGCTGGCGGGCGCCGCAGCCGGAGCGCTTCTGGGCGCCATCTCCGGCGTGCTGAAGACGCTGTGCAACGTAAACGTAGTCATCTCCGGCATAATGCTCAACTGGATCAGCCTCTATTTCACAAATAACCTTCTGGCCCGGGACGGCATAAAGCGCCCCACGGGACCGGAGACCATACAGCTTGTCAACGCAAACCCCGGCGCGCTGATGCCCACCCTCGGCATAGACAAGCTCTTTGGCGAGAAAAGCGCCGGGATAGCCATACCTCTCGCGCTTATCATCGCCGTGCTGGTGTGGGTGGTGCTGAACAAGACGAAGTTCGGCTATGAGCTCCGGGCGACAGGAAACAACCCCAACGCCGCAAAGTACGCCGGAATGAAGGAGAACAGGAACATCATCCTCACCATGGTCATAGCCGGGGGACTGGCGGGCCTTGGTGCGTCCCTCTTCTTCCTCACGGGACTTGTGGACTGGGAGACATCCATCAGCTCCGTGCCCGACATGGGCTTCAACGGCATAGCGGTGGCGTTCCTTGGCGGACTTTCACCTCTGGGCTCCATCCTCTCGGCCTTCTTCATCCAGCACATCACCTCCGGCGGCGGCGGAGTCGACCTGCGGTACTACTCCTCCCAGATCTCCTCCCTCATCTCCTCCCTCATCATCTTCCTGTGTGCCTTTGTCGGCTTCTTCAAGCTGGCGATACAGAACAGGATCCGGAAAAATGACGAGAAGAAGGCCGCCGCGCAAGCCAATGACTCCGGGAAAGGGGGCGAGGGTAAATGATCCTGCTTATACAGTACACCCTGATATTTGCCTCCGTCCTGATGCTGGTGGCCCTGGGCGGGTGCTTCTCGGAGCACTCCGGCGTCATCAATATCGGGCTCGAGGGCATCATGCTCATCGGCGCTCTGGGCGGGGCGCTGGCTATGAAGTTTATCCCCACCTCCGTGGGCGCGCCTGTGATGATCCTCTGCGTGATACTCGCCGCCGCGCTGTTCGGTATGCTGGCGTCGCTTTTCCTGGCTGTCGCCGCGATAACCTTCAAGGCGGACCAGACCATCACCGGGACCGCCATAAACATGCTGGCTGTCGCCGGGGCGACAGTGGCAGTTAAGGCCATGAACACCGCCGCCTCCGGCGGCTCCGATGTGTCCTCCGAGATCGCCTACACCGGCGCCCGGGAGTTCTTCATGGTCCGCATAGGCTCCTTCCAGTTTAACTGGTTCATGCTTGTGGCCGTAGTGTGCCTCGTCATAAGCTACATCTGCCTTTACAAGACCCGCTTCGGGCTGCGGCTCATGGCCTGCGGCGAGCACCCCCAGGCGGCGGACTCCGTGGGTATCAACGTGGCGAAGATGCGCTACGCCGGGGTGCTTATCTCCGGCGTGCTGGGCGGACTTGGCGGAATCGTCTACATCACCGCCGGGACAAACGCCTGGAAGTTTGAAAACGGCGTGGCGGGCTTCGGGTTCCTGGCCCTGGCTGTCATGATTTTCGGCGCGTGGCACCCGGTGAAGATCGCCCTCGCGGCCCTGCTGTTCGGATTCTTCCGGGCGCTGGGCAACGTCTACACCGGAATACCCTTTATGGCGGCGCTGAATCTCAACTCCACCGTATACAATATGCTTCCGTACATAATCTCCCTCATCGTCCTGGCCTTTACCTCCAAGAGGTCGAGAGCCCCCAAGGCGGAGGGCATACCCTACGACAAATCCCAGAGGTGACGAGTCGGGGCGGAGGCCCCGGCCTGCTTCCAGGAATCATTTCCGGGCCGCCGAAAGCCGGCGGCCCGGAATTTTAAGAATCATAATATTCAGGGAAGGTGATAAAATGATCCCGTCCGAACTGCAATATCACATCCAGTGCAAGCCCGGGGATGTGGGCAGGTATGTGCTTCTGCCCGGGGACCCCGGCAGGTGCGAGTCCATAGCGGACCTATTCGACGAGCCGCATTTTGTGGTGCAAAACCGGGAGTACCGCGTCTACACGGGCACGCTTCTGGGAGAGAAGGTCTCCGTCTGCTCCACGGGTATCGGCGGGCCCTCCGCCGCCATCGCCATGGAGGAGCTCACCGCCATTGGCGCTGACACCTTCGTGCGGGTGGGCACCTGCGGGGGAATCGACCTGGAGGTCCAGTCCGGCGACATCGTCGTCGCCACCGGGGCCATACGCTTTGAGCACACCAGCATGGAGTACGCGCCCATAGAGTTTCCCGCCGTGTCGGATTTCGGCGTGGCGCTGGCGCTTCGGGACGCGTCCCTTGCCCTGGGGTACAGGACCCATCTGGGTGTCGTCCAGTGCAAGGACAGCTTCTACGGGCAGCACTCCCCGACGCGGATGCCCGTAAGCTATGAGCTTCTGCAAAAGTGGGAGGCGTGGAAGCGCCTTGGCGTCAAGGCCAGCGAGATGGAGTCCGCGGCGCTCTTTGTAGCCGCCTCGGCGCTGAAGGTCCGCTGCGGGAGCTGCTTCCATGTGGTGTGGAACCAGGAGCGGGAGGCCGCGGGCCTCGACCAGAAGGAGAGCCACGACACCTCCGCCGCCGTCAAGGTCGGCGTCGAGGCGGTAAAGCGGCTCATTGAGCTGGACAGGGCGAAGTAAAGGAGCGGAAAATGAACCGATACGACCGTATATTTGTGGTGGTACTGGACTCCGTTGGGATCGGCGAGATGCCGGACGCCGCCGGGTACGGCGACGCCGGGACGGATACCCTGGGGCACATCTCCGCCACGGCGGGGCTTAAAATACCGAATCTGGCGAGGCTCGGCATCGGAAACCTCCGGCCCCTTGCCACCGTGCCCCCCGCGGAGAGACCCATGGGATACCGGGCGGTCCTCCGGGAGGCAAGCTGCGCCAAGGACACCCTCACAGGGCACTGGGAGATGATGGGCATACTCACCACCACGCCCTTCCGGACATTCTCGGAGACCGGATTTCCCCCGGAGCTCATCGCGGAGCTGGAGAGGCGGACCGGGCGGAGGATAATCGGCAACAAGTCCGCCAGCGGCACCGAGATCCTTGAGGAGCTGGGCGAGGAGGAGACAGCCACCGGGCATCTGATAGTCTACACCTCTGCCGACTCCGTTTTGCAGATCTGCGGCAACGAGGAGACAATGGGCCTTGCGGAGCTCTACCGCTGCTGCGAGATCGCCCGGGAGCTGACGCTCCGGGACGAGTGGCGGGTGGGGCGGGTCATAGCCCGGCCCTATGTGGGCAGAAGGCGCGGGGAATTTAAGCGTACCTCCAACCGTCACGACTACGCCCTCCCGCCCACGGGCGAGACGGACATGGACGCCCTCAAGGGCGCGGGGCTTGATGTAATAGCCGTGGGTAAAATAAACGACATCTTTGACGGGCACGGCGTCACCGAGGCGATGAAGTCAAAAAGCTCCGTCCACGGCATGGAGCAGACCATTGAGCTTGCGGACTGGGACTTCCGGGGGCTTTGCTATGTGAATCTTGTGGACTTTGACGCCCTCTGGGGACACCGCCGGGACCCGGTGGGCTACGCCGGGGAGCTGGAGCGCTTTGACGAGAAGCTCGGCGCGCTGCTGCCGAAGCTTGGCCGGCGGGACCTTCTCATACTCACCGCCGACCACGGCAACGACCCCACACACACCGGGACGGACCACACCCGGGAGAAGGTCCCGTTTCTCGCCTGGTCGCCCTCCATGGAGGGGGGTGGGGAGCTTCCCGAGCAGGAGACCTTCGGCGTTATCGGCGCCACCGTGCTCGACAACTTCGGCGTCGCCATGCCGGAGAACGCCATAGGGACGTCGCTGCTGCCGCTTTTGAGATGAGGTGATGGGCATGACAACTGATGAGCTGTGCAGGAAGGCCGTGGAGATGATTGAGATGGCCTACGCGCCATACTCCCACTTCCGGGTGGGGGCGGCGGTAGAGTGCGACGACGGCACGGTCTACACCGGGTGCAACATCGAAAACGCCGCCTTCACCCCCACAAGCTGCGCCGAGCGCACCGCGATGTTCAAGGCCGTGAGCGAGGGGCATCGGCGATTTCGCCGCATAGCCGTCGCAGCGGAGACGGAGGATTTTACCGCACCCTGCGGCGTCTGCCGCCAGGTGATGATGGAGTTCTCCCCGGACATGGACGTGCTGATGGTGAACCGCGCCGGGCAGGTCCGGACGGTGCCGCTGCGGGAGCTTCTGCCCTGCGGCTTTGACAGCAAAAGCCTGCTTGGGTGAGAGGAAGAGCCGGAGACTGACCAGTTGACGCACAGGATATTGAATAAATGGCGGCGGGGTAAACACCCTGCCGCCATTTTACTTTATTTTACTTTGGTTATTCGTTGGGGTAGGGCTCCAAAAAGGCGTGGAAGTGGCGCATGGGAAGGTCCCGGCCCCAGGTGATACGCATATTGGGGATGCTGTCCCGGTCCTCATAGAGGGCCTTTACCGCCGCTATCACATAATCGAGGTGCTCACGGCTCAGCTGACTGCGGTTGACGGCGAAGCGGACCACGTTGCAAAGCTCCTCCTGCTGCTCCGGGGTCTTAAGGTCGTACTCCATGGAGTAGTCGCCCAGCTCCGAGACCCGGATGCCGTAACGCCGGATAAGCTCCACGGAGAAGCCCTGGCCGGCGAAGCTCTCGTGGCTTCTTTTGCCGTCAAAAAACTCCGTCATGTTGATGTAGACCCCGTGGCCACCCGCGGGGAGGACGACGCCGCGCACGCCCGCCTTGTAGAAGCCCTGGGCCAGGTACTCGCACTGCTCGATGCGGGCTTTCTGGTAGTTGAAATCGCACTCCTCGTAGAGTCCCGCCGCCAGGGCCATGATGTCCCGGCCGGACATCCCGCCGTAGGAGTCGTTGCCGTAGCAGGAGATCTGCTTGACCTTCAAAAGCACCCCCACGTCGGTTTTCACGCTGCCGTCCGGGTTGAAATCCGAAAACTTGCGCCAGAAGCGGCCCTTATCCCTAAAGGCCAGCATCCCGCCCATGTTGGCGTGACCGTTCTTTTTCGCGGACATGGTGAAACCGTCGCAGTAGGAGAACATCTCAGTGGCGATCTCGGCAATGGACTTGCCCTCATACCCCGGCTCGTTCATTTTGATGAAGCAGGCATTTTCCGCCCAGCGGGCCGCGTCGAACATGAAGGGAATGTCGTACTCCGCCGCAATCTTCGCCGTCTCCCGGATACTCCGCATGGAGACGGGCTGACCGCAGACGGTGTTGTTGGTGATAGTGGTGTAGATGAGCGGCACGTTCTCCGGGCCGACCGTTTCGATGAGCTGGCGCAGCTTCACCACATCCATGTCGCCCTTGAAGGGGTTGCGCTCATATTTGCCGCCCTCCGGGACTTCGTAGAGAAGCTGCTTGTTGTAGAGGTTCCGGGGAATGGACCCCATCTGCTTGATGTTGCCCTCCGTGGTGTCAAAATGCCCGTTGGAGGGGATGGTAAAGACGTGACCGGGGTGGCGCTTTGCCATGATGGAGCGCACCAGCTCAAAGAGCACCGACTCCGCCGCCCGCCCTTGTTGGATGATGAAGGCGTTGGGGCGCTCAAGCTGTTTTGCCCCGCCGTTGAAAAGCCCGCCCTCGTATTCGCACAGGTAAAGCTCGTCCATCATTTTGTCAATGTCCGTGCAGCCGGTGCGGATAAGGTCGATGGCTTTTTTCCAATTTTTCTCCCCGCCGCGCTCAAAGACATCCCGGAACGCCTCCAGCAGCACATAGTACCCCTTGTTGCGCCCGTAGGACTCGTCCCCTAAGAACATGGACGCCCACTGGAGGTCCGTCATGGCCGTGGTGCCGGAGTCCGACAGCATATCCACCGTCAGCATCCCGGCAGGGAAGGCAAACTCGTTGTAGTGGGTGGCCTTCAAGGCTCTCTCCCGCTGCTCCATTGTGACTGGCGGGATGCTGCGGGAAACGTAGGTCATAGCCCGAGGCGCGGGCACGTTAAGCGTGTATTCCATCTCTATCTCTCCCTTTGCCCCAAAGGGGGCGTGTTATTTGAGATTATTTTACCAAATTTTCACCCGGCAGTCAACAAAACGCCTAAAAGCTGGTAATTCAATAGTGCGTTAAATTGGCAAAATACCGGGAAAACAGCCGTAAAAACGGCTTCTGATTTTTGAAATGACATTGTTCTGCATATCTCCGGGCAAATGCGAAAGAATATTTTTTGAGGAAAATCAAATAAAAGGGGAGGGAAATCAGATGAAAATGACAAATAAAGAGTACAACGAATATGTAAAACGGGTGACGCCGAACTCAAAGCTCCCCAGAAATATGCTCAGGGCCTTTCTGGTCGGCGGCGCCATATGCTGCGTGGGGCAGGGCATACTTGACGGGCTTAAGTACGCGGGGCTGAATGAGGAGAACGCCGCCACGGCGTCCAGCATAATCCTCGTCCTGCTGGGGGCGCTGCTCACGGGAATAGGCATATACGACACCATCGCCAAGTTTGCCGGAGCGGGGACCCTTGTGCCGATAACGGGGTTTGCAAACTCCGTGGTATCCCCGGCGCTGGAGTTTAAAACCGAGGGGTATATCACGGGCACGGCGGCGAAGATGTTCATTATCGCGGGGCCGGTCATTGTGTTCGGGATCACAAGCTCCATCGTCTACGGCGTCTTGCTTGTGCTCTTTAATACGCTTCTCTAATAAAAAGCAGTATAACACGAGAGCGCTTTTCGGCAAAGGTCCGCCTTTGACGGAGGGAAACAGGCAAAAAAGTCCCGGACAGTCAATCTGTCCGGGACTTTTTTGCGGTTATCTGCGGGGAGCGGGCGGCTTTCACCGGAGGTCGGCTTTTTCCGGTCACCACTTTGCCTCGTTTATGGTCTTTCGCATCAGCGGCGCCCAGGCGGTGGGCTTGAAGGGCTCCTTACGGGAGACCCGGTCCTCCGGCATTTTGACCTCCGGCGGGCACTGCCAGTGCTCCTTCTCATCCTCGAAGGGGCACTTCATCAGCACGCGAAGCTGCTTTACCACCCAGCGCTCGTGCTCCATGACCTGGTCGTAGGTCCTGTATTTTTCCGTCTCCGCCCGGAGCCTTTCGGCTATATCCGGGTGGTCCGTTATGACGTTTTTCCGCTCGCCGGGGTCGGAGGCAAGGTCAAAGAGCATATCCTCCCCCTCAAAGCCTGAGTAGGTGATGAATTTCCACTGCCGCCAGCGGACCATGCGCCCCAGGGACGTGCCGCCGGAGGCGAGGTATGTGTACTGCTCGGAGACCACCATCCTGTCGGAGGCGTCCTCACCCATTATCTGGGGCAGGATGCTCCTGCCGTCGCCGGGTATTATCTCCGCCCCGGCAAGGTCGCAGACTGTGGGCCCCACGTCAAGGAGGCTCACGGGGCTGTCGACACGGACTCCGGCGGGGATGCCGTCGCCCTGTATGATGAAGGGGATGTGGACGGAGGGGTCGTAAAAGACCTGCTTTCCGAAGTAGCCCCTGTCCCCGTTCATGTCGCCGTGGTCGGAGACGTAGATAAACACGCCCTCGTGTCCCGTGCGCTTTAAATACGCCTGAAAAGCCTCATAGACCGCGGACATATTTCTGTCCACAGTCTCGGTGAGGGCGTAGTAGGCCGCCCGGGCTGCCCGGACGACCTGGGGGTCTGTCTCCCGCATTTTCCCGGCGAGGGCCGGGTGCTCAAAGCCCGGGTCGGAGGCGCCGTCCAGGGGCACCTTGTCCATATAGTAGTCGTAGAGCTCCCGGGAGGCCACATAGGGGAAGTGGGGACCGTAGACCCCCACGGTCAAAAACTGCGGGCGGTCATGGTCCTGAGAGAGGTACTCAAGGGCGCGCTGCGTGACGTATTTGTCGTACTCCAGAACCGGGGAGTTCCCCGCGCCGATGCAGTAGACGGAGCTGTTCTCGTCAAAGCCGATGTAGCGCTCCTCCCCGGGGCGGGGAGGGGGGTTGTTGTGGAACACCGGGGTCCTGTCCCCGGCGATGCGGCGCTCGTAGCCGTGGCGCTGGTCGGGGCCCACGAAGTGCATCCTGCCGCACAACACAGTCTCATACCCGGAGGCGGAGAGGCTGTGGAGGAAGGTGGCTTTGTCGGAGCTTATGGAGTTGAAGTTAAACAGCACCCCGTTGTTGCTGGGCAGCTGCCCGGAAATCATGGCGGCCCTTGCCGGGACGCACAGCGGGCAGGCGGTCTGGGCGGCGGTCATCACGGCGCCGTTTTTTACAAGGTAGTCCATCATGGGCGTGCGCACGACCCTGTCCCCGGCGTTCGACTGGAGACGGTAGGAGTGCTGGTCGGACATGTATAGGAGAATATCCTTCATGACTGCCTCCTTCCGGTTTATGAAAGAAGCGGGGGCAGCGCGCGGCGCCGCCCCCGCTCAGTTTGCATAAAACCCAAATTCAATAATTTTCACGGCGGGTCTTCCGCACATTTCCCCTTGGCATTGGAAGGCCGCCAAAGGCGGTCTTCCAAATCGGTCAGTTATTCGCCGAAGGCGGCTATGTAGTCCTTGCGGAAGAGCTCGATGCCGATGTCGGTGAGGGGGTGGTCAATCATCTGGTTGAGTATGGCGTAGGGGACGGTGGCGATGTCGGCTCCCGCGAGAGCGCACTGGGAGACGTGGATGGGGCTCTGGATGGAGGCGGCGATGATCTCGGTCTTTATGCCGTAGTTGCGGAAGATGGTGACGATGTCACGGATGAGGTCGATGCCCGGGGTGTCAATGTTGTTGAGACGGGCGAGGAAGGGGGAGACGTAGGTCGCCCCGGCGCGGGCGGCTAAAAGCGCCTGATTGGGGGTGAAGATGAGGGTGACGTTGGTCTTGATGCCCTCGGCGGTGAGGACCTTGACGGCCTTGAGGCCCTCCTTGGTCATGGGGATCTTCACCACCATGTTGGGGTGGATGGCGGCAATCTCCCGGCCCTCGGCAATCATGTCCTCGGCCTTTGTGGTGGTGGCCTTTACCTCGCCGGAGATGGGGCCGTCAACGATGGAGGTGATCTCCTTTATGACCTCCTTGAAGTCCCGGCCCTCGCGGGCGATAAGGGTGGGGTTGGTGGTGACGCCGCAGATGACGCCGAGATCGTTGATGTCCCGGATCTGATCTACGTTGGCGGTGTCGATGAACAGTTTCATTTTGATCGTCCTTTCATTTGATAAAGTATAAGGTTTGATTTGTATGATTTTAGCCCGAGACGGGGCTTGAAGTTATCTTACGACCTCCACGGGGCAGGTGTACTCCCTGCGGCCCATGACGTTGGTCCTCTCGCCGACGAGGCTTATGGCGTGCCGCTCCGGCAGGTTGTCGGAGGCGTCGCCTGCCATGAGGGTGAGCCTGCCCGGCTCCACCACGAACTCCATGTCCTCGTTGTAGTAGCCCAGCTGCCTTGTGGAGAGGGAGAATTTCACCTCGGCGCTCTCGCCGGGGGCCAGGGTCAGGCGCTTAAATCCGGCAAGCTGCATCACCGGGCGGGTGACGTGGGCGCCGAAGAAGCTGGTGTAGAGCTGGACCACGTCGTCGCCGGCAACGCTGCCCACGTTCTTCACGCTTACGCTGGCGCGAATGACGCCGTCGGTGGGGACGGAATCGGACTCCACCGTGAGGCCGGACACCTCGAATCTGGTGTAGCTCAGGCCGTGGCCGAATTTGTAGAGGGGGTCCGCCGGACCGTCCACATAGCCGCCGGAGAAGATGGGTGTGCCGCTGCCCGGGTCGCCGCCGCTGTGGTAGCCGGAGCCGTTTTTGTGGTTGTAGTAGATGGGGATCTGGCCCGTTGTCCTGGGGACGGACATGGTGAGCTTTCCGCCGGGGTTGATGTCGCCGTAGAGCACGTCGGTTATGACGGCGCCCGCGTACTGACCGGGCATGAACGCCTCGATAATGGCGGCGCAGTGCTCGTCGGCCCAGTTTACGGCGAAGACGCCGGGACCGTAGAGGACCACCACCACGGGCTTGCCCACATTGGCTACGGCCTCGAGGAGCTGCTGCTGCACGCCGGGCAGGTCCAGACTCTGGCGGTCCTTGCCCTCGCCGCCGGTGACGTTGACCCAGCCGCTGTTGCCGCCCAGGGCCATTATGACCACGTCGGCGCTCTCGGCGGCCTTCACGGCCTCGTCAAAGCCGCTCTTGTCCTCGCCGATTATGTCGCAGCCGTGGGCAAAGACCGTCTCGCCCCGGTCTGAGAGGACCTCCGCAAGGCTCCTGGCGCCCATGTTGCGAAGGACGGTGTTCATGTCGCCCAGATTCTTCCGGTCCTCCTCGGTGAGGGCCTTGAAGAAGGAGGCGAAGGGTCCCTCGGGGGGCTTTTCGCCCTGGGGCTTATCCTCGGCGTCGGCCTTGGCCTGCTCGTCGGCTATGCCGTTGAAGCTTGTCTGCTGGCCGCTGGCTCCGGCCTGGAGCATCTCGATGTAGGCGGGGTAGGTGTAGCCGCTGACGGGGTAGCGCAGGCTGTCGGCGTGGGGGCCGATAACGGCGAGCTTCACGCCCTTTTTGAGGGGCAGGGTGCCGTCGTTTTTCAAAAGAACTATGGAGTCCCCGGCAATTTTCCGGCTCAGGGCCTCCTTCTCGGCGCCGCCCAGAGCCTCGCGGACATTGGCGGCATCGCAGTAGGGGTTCTCAAAAAGACCCATCTCAAACTTGATGGTGAGGATGCGGCGGACGGACTCATCGAGGTCGGCCTCGGTTATATCGCCGCTGCGGACATAGTCCGGCAGGTGCCTGAAGGCCGCGCCCACGGGGATCTCGGTGTCGCAGCCGCCCTTTTTGGCCAGAAGCCCCGCCTCCTCGTAGGTCTTGGAGAGCTTGTAGTAGTTGAAGAGCTTGAGGACAGCCGCGCCGTCGGAGGTGAGCATCCCCTTAAAGCCCATGGTGTCGCGAAGGAGCGTCCGGGCAATCTTTTTGTTGGTGATGACGGGCTGGCCGTCGATCTCGCCGTAGTTTGCCATCATGCCGCCGACGTGGGCGACCTTGTCCGCCGCCTCGAAGGGGGTGGCAAATGTCTCATAGAGCTCCCTGTCGCCGATGCGGGCCGCGGCGGTGTTGAGACCCCCCTGTGTCTCGGCGTAGCCGAGGAAGTGCTTGGCGATGCAGCTGACGCCCTCGGCCTGCATACCCTGTATGTAGTTTATGCCGAACTGGGAAATCACATAGGGGTCCTCGCCGAAGCACTCATAGGTGCGGCCCCAGCGGGGGTCGCGGGAGACGTCTATCACGGGGCTCATGGCGGAGGTGATGCCCACGGCCCGGGACTCCTGACCAATGTAATGGCTCATCTGCCGGGCAAGCTCCGGCTCCCAGGTGCAGCCCATGTTTATCATCGCCGGGAAGAGGGTGCCGCCTGCGGCGGGGTAGCCGCAGAGATTCTCGGTCTGGAGTGCCACGGGGATGCCGAGGCGCGTCTCGTTTACGAAGTAGTCCTGGACTTTGTTGGAGATCTCCGCAATCTTCTCGGGGTCGGAGAGACCCACCATCGAATACTGGGTGAAGCGCCCGTGGCCGTTGGGGAATTTCTCCCGGAGGGCATCGACGCTGGCCTCGCCGTCCACAAGGAAGGCCGTGGCCAGGTCGCCGCAGAGCTGCGCGGCCTTCTCCTCCAGAGTCATGCGGGAGAGAAGGTCCTCCACCCGGGCCTCAACGGGCTGTGTGCTGTCCTTGTAAAGCTCCATTTATCCTGCTCCTTTCACGAATTTGTGTTTTTCCCGAAATCAAACATTGGACAGGTCGTCGTCCGCCATGCAAAGGTGTACGGCGGCTGTCTTGAAGGTGCGGGGGAGGGCGAGAATGTGGGGGTCGGGACCCACGAACTTGCGCTTGGCGTCCTCAAGGGCCTCCTCGAAGGTGGCGCGGGTCTTGAGGCCCATGCCCCGGGCAATGCCCGGCTCCTGGGCGCCGACGATATATATGGCGGAGGTGTTCATCTCCGCTATATGTCCGCAGGACATCATGGAAAAGCCGTGGAAGGGGTGGAAGGCGTTGGCGAAGCGGTACTTGCGGATATAATCCTCCCGGGTGGCGAAATACTCGCCGTACCTGTTCATGTCAGCCAGAGTGTTCATATAATCGTGCTGGAAGAGCTCGTAGAGCTCCCGAAGGTAGGGCCAGCGCTCGTCATGGAAGTAGCCGTTGCAGATGGAGGAGCAGATTATGACGCAGTTTTCCTTCATTACGCGCTTGTGGCGGATCACCTGGGCGGAGAGGGCCTGCATCATCTGTATGGGGTTGGTGCCCATGCCGTTTCCGTAGTGGAAGTCCTGGGGCATACCGAAGACCATAACGTCATATTTCTCTTTTGCGAAGGGCACATAGGTGCGCTTGTTGGCCAGCTTCCAGCTCTCGGGCTGCATCTGGGCGGCGTAGCCGGAGTATATGGCTATTTGCCGGGAGGCAGTGTCCAGCACGGCGTCGCAGCAGAAGAAGGGATGGCCCATCTTCTCCTCCATGTGCATACCGATCTCGTCAAAGAGCGTGCGCATCATGCTGTGTCCGGAGACGGGTACGAAGTCCTCACGGTGCATGACCTTGGGGACGTGGTGGCTGGCGATGCTCCGCCAGTGGGTGATGCCCGTGGCGCAGTGCTTGTAGCCGCCGGAGTAGCCGCCGTAGGGGTTGCCCTGGGTGTGACCGATGAGGATGGGGATGTCGCACTCGTAGACGTACTTGTTCATCAGCACCGGGGCGCCGTGGCGGGCGGTGACGCCCAGGTCCACCATGTGGTCGTAGTCCTCGCTGTCGTGGCTGGTGAGCTGGCCCGTGGGGTAGAACTCGTTGAAGAGCTCCTCGCCCAGAATCTTCTTCATCTCCGCAACCGTCGCCCGGGGGTGAAGGCCGTTGGAGATGAGAAGGAGGATGTCCCGCTTCTCTACCCCGGCGGCATAGAGCTCGTCAAGGCAGGCGCGGATGGCAACCTTCCTGTGGCTGGTGGGCTGAGTGCCGCCCTTCACGATGTCGGGAATGACAAAGACCACCGTCTTGCCGGGGCCCGCCAGCTCCCGGAGGGAGGGCATACCGATGGGGTTGCGGATGCTCTCAAGCGTGGCATTGTAGAGGCTGTCCCAGTCCTGGGGCAGGCAGGGGGGATCGGGGACCGTCTCACCGGGGATGAACACCTCGGTGCTGTCGGGCAGCTCGGCGCTCATGAGGCCGTGTCCGTACTCAAAATCAAGCTTCATTTTTCCTCTTCCTCCTTATTTTTTTCATATCCCTTTACCTGACGCGGTCAGGTATTTGTTACCTGACGCGGTCAGGTATTTGTCAATAATCTCAATGTACTCCTCCGGGTAGAAGCCGATTTCGCCGGAAAAGCGCGTCAGGGCGATGAGCCCGCCGTCGATCTCCGGGATGGAGGCCAGCATCTCGGCGTTGTCGGACTTAAGCCCGCCGCCGTACACCACGTCGCAGCCGCAGCGCTCCTTCACGAACCGGGCGATCATCTGGATGTAGTCGTGTCCCGCCGGGGTCTTGCCGGGGCCGATGGACCAGACGGGCTCGTAGCCTATGACCACCCGGGACCTGTCCACGCCGGAAAGCCCCGCGTCCAGCTGCTCGCCCAAGACCTCCTGCCAGCGGGGCTGCTCCTCGCTGGTCTCGCCGATGCAGTAGAGCACCGTAAGCCCCGCGGCCTGGGCGCATTTTATCTCCTGATTGAGGAGCCTGTTCACAGCGGACATATCCGCGACCCCCGCCTCCTGGAGAACGCCCTTCTTGTCGTTGCGCTCCTCGCAGTGGCCGATGAGGGTGGAAACGCACCCCATGGCCCGGACGATATTCGCCGTGCGGTTCGTGGTGAAGGCGCCGAAGTTTCCGCCCACGGCCGTGTCCATGCGGTAGACGCCCTGGGAGCCTATCTTCACCGGGGAGCCCTCCGTCAGCGCCGCCACGGCGCCGAGAAGGTGTGCCTCCGGCAGGTACTGGACGAATTCCACACTGGCGGGGTCATATTTCCGAAGGGCCTCCTGAGTGCCCTCCACCACCGCCCGGCCCCACTGGGGGAGGGGAGCAAGGCGGTTCACGCCGCCCAGCTCCACGGGGGTGTCAAAGCGTTTCAGATTCAAATAAAGGTGCTTCATTTTATACTCTCCTCCTCTTATTTCGTGACGCGGCGGATGAAGCCTGCGTAGATCTGCTGGACCTCCTCCTCAAAAAAGCGCATGTCGGCGTGCCCGGCGCCCTTAAGGACGATAAGCTCCGCGTCCTGTCCGGCCCGGGTGAGGGCGCCGTACAGCTCCTCGCTCTGAGACAGGGGCACGATGCTGTCGGCGTCGCCGTGGAGGATGAGGGTGGGCGGGAGCCGACGCTCCGGGGAGATGTAGCCTGTTATCACCGCGGGCTCCAGGAGCGCCGCGGCCCGCTCGGGGTCCCGGCAGCCCGTAAGGCGCTCCGCGACGGAGCCGGGGCCGAACCCTTCAAAGCGGAGGTCGACGGGGCCGTACAGGTCTATGACGCCGCTGACCCCGGCGGAAACCGCCGGGTCATCGCCGCGGCCGAAGCGCTCCGCGGCATATGCCTCCAGCAGGGCAAGATGCGCCCCGGCGGAGCCGCCCATGATGACTATTCTGTCCGGGTCCCCGCCGTAGCGGGAGGCGTTGGCGCGGACAAAGCGCACGGCGCTGACCACGTCCTCCGCGCAGCCGGGGAAGGGGGAGTCCTCAAAGCCCCTGTACTCGGGCATCACCACAAGAAAGCCCTTTTCCGCCAGCCTTGTAAGCCAGGGTATGCGCATCTTCACCAGCGGGCGGCGAAAGCCCCCTCCGGCTAAGAATATCACTACCGGGACAGGACCATGGGAGCCGCCCTCCATGGCCTGCCGGGACTGAAGGAGCTGCGCCTTCAGGGACATTCCGGCGGACGGATTGGGTCTGCCGACCTCCCTTCCGTACCTGCGGGCAAATTCGACGTCCTCAAGGTAACAGCAGCAGGGAGATTTGAGCTCAACACTGATGCTCTTCATAGTGACGGCCTCCTTCATGTGACATGACCGCTCGCCAGGGTCACTTACCAAGTATTTTGAACATCCCCTGCTTGTACGCCTCAACTCCCGGCTGGTCGAAGGGGTTTACCCCCAAGATGAGCCCGGAGAGGTAGCAGGAGAACATGAAGAAGTAAAAGAGCTTGCCGAAGGCGTACTCGCCGAGCTTTTCAACCTCGATCACATTGCAGGGCATGACCCGGCTGTGGGCGTCAACGGTAGCGGTGAAGGCGGCCTTGTTCATCTGGTGATAGTCCATGCCGTCGAGATACCCAAATCTGTCGTCCACCTCGTCGGCGCGGAGCACAAGGGAGCTGTCCTGCTCCTTGACATCAATAAATGTCTCCATGATGCACCTGGTGCCGTCCTGCAAAAACTGTCCGATGGAGTGCAGGTCCTCGGAGAAGCTGCCCGCCACGGGGTAGAGGCCGAGACCGTCCTTGCCCTCGCTCTCGCCAAAGAGCTGCACCCACCACTTGGAGAAGCGGAAGAAGCGGGGCTCAAAGAAGGAAAGCATCTCCATCCTGTATCCGGCCTTATAGGCGGCGTTGCGCTGGAGCGCGTACCTGAGAGCGGGGTTCTCCGCCGTCATGTCGCCCTTGAGCGCCGCCTCCATGTCAGCGGCGCCCCTGGCCAGGGCACGGATGTCAAAGCCCGCCACCGCCAAGGGAAGAAGTCCCACGGGGGTGAGGGCCGTGAACCGCCCGCCCACGTCGGAGGGGAAGGGGATGAAGGTGAAGCCGTGCTCCTTTGAAATATCCTCAAAGTGGCTGCCGATGGTCCCGGTGGTGACGACCCGCTTCTGCCAGCCCTCGCCGTATGTGTCACGGAGGAAGGTCCTCAGCGCGCGGAAGGCCGCGCCGGGCTCCAGCGTCTCAAAATTCTTGGCTATTACATCAATATAAACGCTCTTTTTACCGCGAAGGTGCTCGATGACCCCGTTTATGCTGTGGGGGGAGAGGGAGTTGCCCGCCCAGACTATCTCCGGCGCGCCCTCCACGGGCTCCAGCGCCTCCACTACGGCCCGGGCCGCCTGATTGGAGCCGCCGATGCCCACCACGACGAAGGCGTCGGCGTCGGCGCGGATGCGCGCCGCCAGCTCCTCGTACCTGGAGAGCCACTCCTCGCCGGACCACTCGGAGGTCCTGTGCCAGCCCAGGCTCTCGGCGTAGCACTCCTGCCCCTGGCAGACGGTGCGGAGCTTTTCAAGTCCCGCCGCCGTCTCCTTTTCTCCGGGGGAGGGGACAAGTCCCGCCGGATCCAAAGATTTAAAGGTGAAATCGGTCTGATTATTGACGCTCACTTATAATCACCCCATTTATTTAATTTGATTTAAAAAATACTTTACAAGCGTTTTGACAAATTGTCAATACTAAAAGATGTAAAAATTTAAAATTAGGCAGTATAGCTAAAAACAGCTGCGATATTTTATCAAAAATGCCATCTTGCAATTTGGCGTAAGAGGAATATAATTAAATAAAAAAATTATTTCAGCGGATTTTAAAATTTGCGAAATATTCAGGTAACAACAGGGGAGGACAGACGGAAACATGCTAAAACCCCTGACAGTTTTTTCTGACACGTTTATAAAAATGTTTTAAAATGTAAATATACGGCGCAAGGTGAAAGCCGCCGTGTATATAAATCACGAAAATAAAATGAATGAAAGGAAAGATCAAGATGAAACTCAGAAAAGCATTATCTATCGTCCTGGCAGTGCTGATGCTGGTTTCCGTCCTTGCCGCCTGCGGCGGGGAGAAGACCCCCAACACTCCCGACACCCCCAACACCCCCAGTACCCCTGACGGCGGCAACGGTGGCGGCGGCGCCGAGAAGACAGGCGACGGAGTTCTCACCGTCGGCTACGCGACCGTTATCGACTCCATGACCCCGTTCCGTTCCAACACCGGGCAGGACGCCCCCTACATGACCCTCCTCTTCGAGTCCCTTGCCGTTCTCAACGACCAGAGCGAGTATGTCAAGTGGGCCGCGAAGGACTACACCACCAGCGACGGCGGCTTCACCTATGATGTTGAGATCTACGACAACATCACCGACTCCGCCGGCAACCACATCACCGCCGACGACATCGTCTGGTTCCTGGAGGAGACCATCAAGGCCGCCCTCAAGCCCGACTTCTCCAAGATCGAGTCCGTCACCAAGACCGGCGACTACACCTTCCAGGTGAAGCTCTCCAGCAACATGGTGGGCCTCTTCGACAGCCTCATGAAGCACACCTTCGTCATCTCCAAGGCCGCCTACGAGGCCAGCAAGGACGGCTTCGCCACCGAGTGCGTCACCACCTCCGCCTACAAGGTCACGGGCTTTGAGGCCAGCTCCTACATAACCTTCGAGAAGCGCGACGACTACTGGCAGGACGAGTCCCTTGTCCCCGAGTGCGTCGCCGCCAAGACCCCGAAGATCACCTTCCGCTTCATCACCGAGGCCTCCCAGATGGGCACCGCCCTTGAGACCGGCACCGTGGACATGGTCATCGACATGCCCTCCGCCACCGCCGTCCAGTATCTCGACAACAGCGCCTACTCCAGCTGGGAGTCCCCCAACATGCAGGGCTGGACGCTGTTCTTCTCCGGCGCTGACAGCCGCCCCGTTGCCAACGACGTGAAGCTCCGTCAGGCCATCTGCACCGCCATCGATCCCCAGGGCCTGATCACCGCCATCGCCTCCGGCCACGGCAGCCCCATGTACGATGTCTGCCCGCCCACCGCCATCGGCTACAACCCCAAGTGGGATTCCGAGGACTACTACAACTACGATGAGGATGCCGCGAAGGCCCTTCTCGCGGAGTCCGATTACGCCGGACAGGAGCTGGAGATCCTCTGCGGCAGCTCCAACCAGCGCATGGCTGAGGTCATCCAGGGGTATCTCGGAGCCATCGGCATCAACGTAAAGCTCAACGCCCTCGACATGGCCCAGCTCACCGCCATCCGTCTTGACGGCACCAAGTACGACATGTTCATCAACACCATCGGCGCCACCACCCTCGCTAACCACTGGTCCATCCGCTATGACCCCAACGCATACGCCACCGGCGACGGCACCAGCCGCCACGACTACACCCTTGGCGAGATGCTCTACAAGACCTGGACCGTTGACGGCTACACCGAGGAGAACATCGACGAGGTCCACTACTATATTAAGGACAACGCCATCGCCTACGGCCTCTTTAACCCCCAGCGCTTCACCATCTGGCGCTCCGACCTTGGGATAGAGAACACCGTCTACGACTATGCCGGCTGGCCCTCCGTTGCGGCGACCACCTTCACCAACGCCTGATTTGACTTAAAGCTTAAAAAATAATCACGGATCTATGCTCAGGCGAGGTTTTTACCTCGCCTGAGACAAAAACGGAGGAGACTTTATGGGAAGATACATTATAAAGCGACTGCTCTGGATGATCCCAATAGCCCTGGGTGTTGCAATACTGGTCTTTACCCTGATGACCTTCACCCCGGGCGATCCGGCTCAGACCCTTCTGGGCGCCACGGCCACCGAGGAGGATCTGAACGCGAAAAGGGAGGAGCTGGGGCTTAACGATCCCTATTTTGTGAGGCTTTTCGACTATCTGGGCGACGTGTTTATCCGCTTTGATCTGGGCAACTCCTGGATAACGAGCGTCAGCATCATTGACACCATCAAGATCCGTATGCCCCGCACCGTCATCCTCACTGTCGTAACTTTGATAATCGCCTTCGGCCTTGGCATACCGCTGGGGGTGCTGGCGGCGACCCACCAGAATAAATGGCAGGACAGCGTCTCCATGGTCCTGGCCATGATCGGTGTCGCCATACCGAACTTCTGGCTCGCGCTATTGCTTGTGGTGGCCTTCTCGGTGAAGCTGAGATGGCTGCCCGCCATGGGCATTGAGATGGGCCTCATAAGCTACATACTGCCGGCCCTCTCCAACTGCACCGGAGCTCTGGCAAACTGCGCCCGGCAGACCAGGTCCTCAATGCTCGACGTCATCCGCGCAGACTACATCACCACCGCCCGCTCCAAGGGCGTCCCCGAGCGCAGCGTCATCTATAAGCACGCTTTGAAAAACGCCCTCATCCCCATCATCACCGCCGCCGGCACAGCCTTCGGGCGCCTCCTTGGCGGAGCGATGATAATCGAGACCATCTTCGATATCCCCGGCATGGGCACCTACATCATCGGCTCCCTTAACAACCGCGACTACCCCGTGGTGCAGGGGGGCACCATCTTCCTCGCCATTGTTTTCAGCATCCTGATGCTCCTGGTCGACCTCCTCTACGCCGCTGTCGACCCCCGTATCAAGGCCCAGTATGCCTCCAGCAAAAAGAGAAAGAAGGTGAAGGCGAATGCCTGAGACGAAAACCGCTCCCGCTCCCCAGCAGCACAAGGCGAAGAAAAAGAGCGAGTTTATGCGCGTCATGCGCCAGCTGAGCAAGAATAAGCTCGCCATGATCGGCATCGCCGTCCTCATCATCGAGATACTTCTCGCCGCTCTGGCCCCCTGGATAGCGCCCTATGAGTACGACAAGATGGACATCCCCAACGCCTTCGCCACCCCCTCCGCCGAGCACCTCTTCGGCACGGACGACATGGGCCGCGACATCTTCAGCCGCGTCCTCTACGGCGGGCGGTACTCCATCTCCACTGGTATCCTCGCGGTGCTCATCTCCACGGTCCTCGGTATCTGCGTGGGCTCCGTCGCCGGATACTTCGGCGGACAGGTGGACAACATCATCATGCGCCTGCTCGATATAATCCAGGCCATCCCCGGTATGCTCCTTATGATAGTCATAGCCTCCGTGCTTGGCCCCGGATTTATCAACACCGTCATAGCTCTTTCAGTGGGAAGCATTCCCGCCAGCGCCCGTATGCTCCGTGCGCAGATGCTCAAGGAGCGCGAGAACGAGTACATCGAGGCCTCCCAGTCCATCAACTGCAGCAAGTTCCGCATAATCTTCAGCCACCTGCTGCCCAACTGCATGTCCCCGATGATAGTCAGCTCCACCATGGGTGTTGCCCAGACAATCACCACCGCCGCGGGCCTGTCCTTCATCGGCCTCGGCGTACAGCCCCCCACGCCTGAGTGGGGCGCAATGCTCTCCGCGGCCCGTCAGTTCATGCGTCAGGCCCCCCACCTCATCATCTTCCCGGGCCTGGCCATCGCTCTCACGGTGCTGGTGCTCAACTTCGTGGGCGACGGACTGCGCGACGCCCTCGACCCGAAGCTGAAGAACTGAGAGGGGAGGAACGATAAATGGCAGAGAAAAATCCGAATACCGACCGTCCCTTCCTTGACATCAAGGACCTGGTGGTCGAATATGTCTCCGACGGCGAGACTGTCCACGCGGTCAACGGCGTGAGCCTCCATCTGGAGCGGGGCAAGACCCTGGGGCTCGTGGGCGAGACCGGCGCCGGCAAGACCACAATAGCCAAGTCCATCCTGCGCATACTTCCCGACGTGGGCGCGAAGATCTGCGGCGGCGAGGTACACCTTGACGGCGAGAACCTTCTGGAGCTCCCGGAGGTGGAGATGCGCAAGATCCGCGGCAACAAGATCTCCATGATATTCCAGGACCCCATGACCGCCCTCAACCCGGTGCAGACTGTCGGCGACCAGATCGCCGAGGTCGTCCGCCTCCACTTAGAGCACGGCGACCGCACCGACCCCGTGGAGCGTGCCAAGGAGATGCTGGAGATCGTGGGCATCCCCGCCGAGCGATTCAGCGAGTACCCCCACCAGTTCTCCGGCGGCATGAAGCAGCGCGTGGTCATAGCCATAGCTCTTGCCTGCAACCCGGACCTGCTGCTCGCCGACGAGCCCACCACGGCTCTTGACGTGACCATCCAGGCCCAGGTGCTGGACCTCATCGCCGACCTTCGCAACAAGTACAACACC
The DNA here is from genome assembly GCA_947630755.1 of uncultured Oscillospiraceae bacterium. Taxonomy (GTDB): domain Bacteria; phylum Bacillota; class Clostridia; order Oscillospirales; family Oscillospiraceae; genus RUG626. The sequence continues at coordinate 48,053 of CANRIU010000004.1, forward strand.
GCCATGCTCCTCATCACCCACGACATGGGCGTCGTCGCCCAGGTCTGCGACGATGTGGCCGTCATCTACGCCGGGAACATCGTGGAGTACGGCACGAAGCGCCAGGTGTTCAAGCACCCCACCCACCCCTACACCATCGGCCTCTTCGGCGCCATCCCCGACATGAACGAGGACGAGGAGTGGCTCCACCCCATCGACGGGCTGCCCCCCGATCCCACGAACCTGCCCCAGGGCTGCGCGTTCAGCCCCCGCTGCCCCTACGCCACCGACGAGTGCCGTAAGGAGGCAATCAAGGTCTACAGGACCGCCGACGGTCATGACTGCCGCTGCTGCCGCATTGAGGCAATAGCGAAGAAGGAGGGTTGAGCATGGAGCCTGTGATTCGGGTAGAGAACCTTAAAAAATATTTCGCCACCCCCGGCGGCGCCCTCCACGCGGTGGACGACGTCACCTTCTCCATCGAGGCCGGGAAGACCCTCGGCGTTGTGGGAGAGTCCGGCTGCGGCAAGTCCACCCTCGGGCGCACCATCATCCACCTCCACGAGAGCACCGACGGCAAGATATTCCTCGAGGGCAAGGACATAACAAAGCTCAAGGGCCGGGAGCTCCGGGCCGCCCGTGAGAAGATGCAGATAATCTTCCAGGACCCCTACTCCTCCATCGACCCCAGAAAGACCATCTCCAGCACCGTCATGGAGCCCCTCAAGGTCTCGGGCCGCTACAACCGCAGGGAGATAGCGGAGAAGACCGCGGAGCTCATGGGCCTTGTGGGAATCGACGAGCGCCTTCGCCTTGCCTACCCCCACGAGCTTGACGGCGGACGCCGCCAGCGCGTCGGCATCGCCCGCGCTCTGGCCCTTGACCCCAAGTTCATCGTCTGCGACGAGCCCGTCTCCGCCCTTGACGTGTCCATTCAGGCACAGGTGCTGAACCTCCTTAAGAAGCTCCAGCAGGACAAGGGCCTTACATACATGTTCGTCACCCACGATATGTCCGTTGTCCGCCACATCTCCGACGACATCTGCGTCATGTACTTAGGCCAGGTGGTGGAGAAGTGCCCCTCCAAGGAGCTCTTCGCCATGCCCCTGCACCCCTACACAAAGGCGCTGCTGTCCGCCATCCCCTCCACGGACATCGATAACCCCACAAAGCGGGAGATATTGAAGGGCGAGCTCACATCACCCATCAACCCCAAGCCCGGCTGCCGTTTCGCAGCACGCTGCCCCTTCGCCACCGAGGCCTGCGAGCAGCCCCAGGTCCAGGAGGAGGTCAGCCCCGGACACTTTGTCCGCTGCTGCCGCATCCGCGAGGTCAACTGACAGATCCTTTCCTTTCCATCATAGCAGATATTGGGACCGCCCCTCCGGACGGCCCCAATATCATTAATTGAGAAGACAGCTTTTTATTGACACGGCCTCCCTCTGAGGTTATAATTTATTTAATTTAATAATCCCACAAAATCCCAGTTTTTCGCCGGACACCGATGGGAGGGAGAAAGATGGAGCTTACAAAGGGCAGCAACCTGCCGAGGATAAAGATAACGAATCAGGCCGCCATACGGCGGATGGTGTACCACTACGGTCCCATAAGCCGGGGGGAGCTGTCGTTCCGCCTGGGACTGACGATGCCGACGATAACTACGAATATAAACAGCATGATCTCCGGGGACATCATCCGCGAGGTTGGCGTTGCAGAGGAGGAGCCAGGCTCCATGGGCCGCCGGGTGAGGCTTCTGGACATAGTCCCGGAGTCGCGGTACTTCCTGGGTGTGGAGCTGCGCGGGACTCTCAGGAGCCTTTGCGTGACGGACTACCGGGGAAATATGGTTTACTCCAGGCTTGACGAGAGGCCCCTGCACGAGTACGGCGAGAACATCCGCGCCACCGCGGAGGGCATACTGGCGGCCCTTGAGGGCTGCGGCGTGCCCCGGGAGCGGATAATGGGCATGGGCGTGGCTGCCCCGGGCCTTGTGGACTCCGAGCGGGGGGTGCTGGTGAAGCACCCGGGCTACAACTGGGAGAACAGGAACGTCGCCGGGGACCTTAAGGAGCTCACGGGCTTCGACGGACCCATACTTGTGGAGAACAACGCCTGCGCGAGGGCCTTTGCGGCGCAGCTTTTCAGGAGAGAGCTCTTAAACGAGGTAACGTCCTTCGCGTATATGTTCATATCCGCCGGAATAGCCTGCCCGCTCATATATAACTTCATCCCCGACTACGGGGTGCTGGTGGGGCAGGGGGAGGCCGGGCACATGGTGCTCGACCCCACGGGGCCGGAGTGCAGCTGCGGGAACCACGGGTGCCTCGAGGCCTTTGCCAGCGACATGACGGTCATCGCAAGGTGCGAGGACGCGATGCTCATGGGCGAGGCGCCTGTTTTGAGAAAGCTCTGCGGCGACGGGCCGCTTACGATGGACACAATAGTTCGGGCGCAGGAGCTGGGCGAGACGGGAACGGCGCATATAATAAACACAGCCATAAGCTCGCTGGGAGTGGTGATCGCAAATATCGAGAATTTCGCCCGCCCCCACAAGATGCTCATAGAGGCCAGGCTCTTTACCCTGGAGGAGAACAGGCGGGCGCTCATGGAAGTGGTCCGCAGGAACATCTACACCGCGACGAACATGGACGCGGGGATCGAGTTCATCATGCCGGACCCCTTCAGCGGCGCGCTGGGCGGCGCCGCCACGGCAATACGCAACGATTTGGAGATATACATCGAGTGACACGGAGGATAGGGACATGAAGAAAACATTTGTCATCCACCCGATAAAGCTTGCGGTGAGCATTGCCACCGCCGTAATTACGCTTGTGCTGTCGATTTCCGCAATTCGGATGGACAGATGGGTGCAGGGCATTATTTTCGCCGTGATTTCCGCCGTGTTCTTCGCGCTGACACCGATTTTCGGCTCCACCGTCACTCTCAGCGCCGAGGGCGTGCGCCGCAGATTCCTGGGATTTCTGACAAGGTCCCTGACATGGGACGAGATACTTGAGGTGGGCGTCGCCGGGACGAAGGTCCTCAAAAAGGCGGGCTCCGACAGAACAGGGGAGATGTACATCTACTTCTCACCCTACAGGCTTGACGACCAGACGCGCTTTGAGATGATGCTCAAGTGGCCCCCCAGGGACCAGCTGTATATGCTCTACACCCACAACAGACTCAAGTATGTGTCGATCCACGCCGACAGGCGGATCGAGAAGTACAACGTGGGGAAGCTCAGGATCGACAACAAGTCAATGAAGTGATTTTCCCCGCCGGGGAGCGGGCATATTTTTATTTGATTTATATTAAATCGGCATTTATTGCCGATTTAATGCTGTTCGGAGATATTTGGAGGACAAGGATGGACGGGGAGGAGAAAAAAGAATTTTCGCTGGAGCTCCGGAGACTTGCGGTACCCCTGGCGCTACAGAGCTTTCTCGGGGCGCTGGTGGGGGCTTCGGACGCGCTCATGCTGGGGCGGCTCAATCAGGACGCCATCGCGGCGGTTTCATTGGCAAATCAGGTGTCGTTCGTCATGTCGCTTTTTGACGGGGCGATAATCGGCTCCGCCGGGGTCCTGGCTGCACAGTACTGGGGGAAGGGCGACCGCCGGGGGGCGAGGCGCTTTCTCGGGCTGGGGATGCGGTACGCGGCGGGGATCTCCGCTGTATTTTTTCTGCTGACGTTTTTCTTCCCGGAGGGGATCATGCGCTTTTTCACCGCGGAGCCGGAGCTTATACGCACGGGCGGGGAATACCTGCGGATAGTGTGCTTCTCATACCTGTTCACCGGGATCTCCCAGTGCTTTTTTATGATCATGAAGGTCTCCGGCCACGCGAGGATGAGCGTTCGCATATCCGCCGTCACGGTGGCGGTGGACATGGCGGCGGACTTTTTCCTGATTTACGGCGTGGGACCCTTTCCAGCCCTCGGGGCCAGGGGCTCCGCCATATCCACCGTGGTGGTGGAGGCGCTGGCGCTCCTGTGGTGCGCGGCCTGGGCGTTGAGAAGGCCGGAGGTCCGCCCGAGGCGGGAGGAGCTTATTCACATATTCCCGGAGGATGAGCGGGACGCCTGGCGGGTGATACCGGGGATGCTGGCAAGCTCCCTATCCTGGGGGCTGAGCATGACGGCCCAGTCATTTATTTTGGGGCACCTTGGCACCGATGCCACCGCCGCGGCCTCCGTTGTCACCGTGGCAAAGCAGCTCATACGGTGCCTGACACAGGGCCTCGCCAACGGCGCGGGGATAATGCTGGGGCGTCTGCTGGGGCAAAATCAGCTGGAAAAGGCGAAGGAGTACGGAGAGCGCTTCTGGCGTGTCACCTTCTACTGCGGACTTGCTAACGTGGCGCTGATGGGCGCGGTGGGGCCGCTTGTGTACTTCTTCTATGTGCTGGAGCCTCAGGCGAAGAGCTACCTTGTCAGGATGCTGGCGTTCAACGCGGTGTATATGTTCGCGTTTTCCTACAACACTATCATAACCTCCGCGGTGTTCCCCGCCGGGGGCGACAGCAAATACGACGCCATAAGCGTGTTTTTTGCCACCTGGTGCTTCTCCATACCCCTGGCGCTTTTAGGGTGCTTTGCGCTTCACCTTCCGGTGATGGCGGTATACTGCGTCATGTGCCTTGACGAGATCGTGAAGGCGCCCTTCATCCGCCGCCGCTACAACCGATACCTGTGGCTGAGAAACCTCACCCGGGAGGAGACGGCGGAGTGAGGCGCGGCGAAATTTTTGCGCTTCCGCGGTAATTTGCCGGGGCGGGGTGTTGAAAAATATGGCTGCACCTGCTAAAATGACATTGTCGGCCCGGACAGCAACGGGAGTTTATGCCGGACCGTATAATTTTTACAGTAAGGAGAGAGAAACGTGTCGATAGTATTTTTAGTTGCAGCCATTGCCGTCTTTGCGGTCCTGTTCTTTGTGCTGTTCGGAAGGCTGGATAGAAATAATAAGAAATCGCCTCCCGCCGATGAGCCCCCCGCGCCGGAGGCGCCACAGCCCGGTAAGCCTTTCATGCCCCCCGCGCCGGAGGCTTCTCAGCCGGGCAAGACCTTCACGCCTCCCGCGCCGGAGGCTTCTCAGCCGGGCAAGACTTTCATGCCCCCCGCGCCGGAGGCTTCTCAGCCGGGCAAGACCTTCACGCCCCCCGCGCCGGAGGCTTCTCAGCCGGGTAAGACCTTCACGCCCCCCACGCCGGAGGCGCCCCAGCCCGGTAAGACCTTCACTCCCCCAGCAGGCTCCGGGAGAGGCGGAAATCCGGGCAAGCTTCTCATAAAGAGCCGCTTTTATAAGGATTACAGGTTTACGTTTGATTTTGTAAATGACAGTAACATCAGGGAGGACTATAAGATAGACTGGCTCCTGTACTCCCTCAACCTGGGCCGGGAGCTGGAGACCGAGGGGTACTATGTCAGAGAGTCCGTAAAGAGCGGACTTCCCTATTTTGCCGAGACGGAGGAGGAGTTTGACAACTTCTTCAAGCTTGACAAGCCCGTCCTTCGCGGGTCCGTCAGCGGGATGATGGACATATGCTTCTACTACCACGATGTAAACACGGCCACGTCCCACCCCATGAAGAGAAAATACTGGCAGGACAGCCTTGTCGCGATGGCGGAGAGCGGGAATTTTGAGGCGCAGGGCGCCCTTTGCAGCAACTACGCCGCCGCGGTGTTCTCCAAAGAGCAGTCGGAGGAGTTCAAGGCCAGATACCTCGGCGGGCTCATGGAGGCCGCCAACGCCGGGGACCACATGGCGGAGCTCGCCGTCGGGGAGTTCATCGCGCCGTACAGGTCCTCGGAGAAGATAGAGTGGCTCATCAAGGCCGCGCAGGGGAACCTCACCGACGCCTGCTTCCTGCTCACCGAGGCGTACAAGAGCTACATAGAGATCGGCGACGACCTGAATGTCCGGGCCGTGCCTCTGTCCCCCTCTGAGAGGAAGAAGTACGAGGACTCCATTTGCAGCGCGTGGTACACCGGAGCCAAGGCGAACAACGGCCTCACGGCGGGACTTTGCCAGTGGCGCGTGGCGGAGTACTACGTCGACGGCGGGTCGCCTCTGGGACAGGACATCGAGACGGCGAAGAAGTGGTACAAAATGTCCTACGACAACGGCTTTGAGCTGTCCGGCAAGGCCCTCGACCACCTTAACGGGAAATAAAGCCCTCCGGCGCTGAGCAAAAGAGCATATAAAAATGGCGGTATGGAACATTCCATACCGCCATTTCAGTCTGTTGGAAAACACAATGACGTGTCCATGCAAAAATTTAATCTATGTTTATGGATGGCGCGGGACCCGTCACACGACGGGAATGCCGTCCTTGAACACCGCGGCGATGTCAAGCCCCCCTGAGAGGACGACCAGGTTCGCCGCTTTCCCTGCGTCCAGCGTCCCGAAGCGCCCGTCAATGCCGAGGGCCACTGCCGGATTCAGGGCCGCGGCACGGACGGCGTCGGCAAGGGGTATGCCGAAGGAGACGGCGGTCTTGAGGCACTTCATAAGGTCCGTCACAGAGCCCGCGATGGTTCCGTCGGCGAGGGTCGCCCTCGGCCCGCATACGGTCACGTCCTGCCCGCCAAGGGTGTAGTGCCCGTCGGGCATACCCGTGCCCCGGATGGAGTCGGAGATGAGTATCACCCGCTCGGGGCCGAAGAGGCGAAATACGGCGCGCACGACGCCGGGGTGAATGTGGACGCCGTCGCAGATAAGCTCCACACACACATCCGGAGAGTCAAAGGCCGCTCCCACCACACCGGGGGCCCGGTGGGAGAAGGGGGGCATGGCGTTAAAAAGGTGGGTCGCCTGCCTCGCCCCGGCCCTGAAGGCGGCGAGGGACGTGTCATAGTCCGCCGTGGTGTGGGCGACGGACACCCGGGTGAGGGCGGAGGCGCTTTTTATGAAGTCGATTGCCCCCTCAAGCTCCGGCGCAACGGAGACGAGCTTTACAAGCCCCCGGGAGGCGTCATAAAGGCGCTTCAGCATTTCAAAATCCGGCCTGTGGAGCCAGGCCCCGTTCTGGGCGCCCTTCTTCGCCTCGGAGAGGAAGGGGCCCTCCAGATTTATGCCCACAAGCTCCGCGCCGGGGTAACCCATTCGGGCGTGCTCCGCCGCCACGGCGCAGACCCGGGTGAGGTCCTCTTCAAGGAGCGTCATGCCTGCGGGGCATATCTGGGTCACGCCCCGGCTCAGCTCGTACTGAGCCATTGTGCGAAGGCCCTCCGGGTCGCCGTCTGACAGGTCCGCCCCCCGGCAGCCGTGAAAGTGCAGGTCCGTGAGACCGGGAATGACATAGCACCCGGAGGCGTCGTACTCCTCCCCGGAGGGGGAGAAGGTTATCACTCCGCCCTCAAAGGACACATCCCGGGGGACAAAGCCGGAAGCCGGGTCATAGACAAGGCCGTTTTTGATTACCATTGCCACACACCTCTGGGAAGCTCCGACAGCGCCGCCTTGTCGCCCACCAGCACCACGTCCGGGTGGAGCCGGAGGATGGAGGCGGGGGCGTCCGGGGAGACGGGGCCGGAGAAGGCGCGCTTTATCGCCGGTGCCTTGGACTTGCCGCTGACGGCGAGGACGATGCGCCTTGCGCTCATGATGCCGCCGATGCCCATGGTTATGGCGTAGCGGGGCACCTCGTCCTGGGAGGCAAAGAGCCGGGAATTCGCGGTGATGGTGCTCTGGGCCAGGGCGACCTTGTGGGTGTAAAGGGGAAAGTCCGGCCCCGGCTCATTGAAGGCTATGTGGCAGTTGTGGCCTATGCCGAGGAGCTGTATGTCCGCCCCGCCCAGGGACTTAAGGAGCCTGTCATAGCGGCGGCACTCCTCCTCCACGTCATCGGCAATGCCGTTGGGGATGAAGGTGTTCTCGATTTTTATGTCCACGCGGTTGAAAAACTTCTCATTCATAAAGTAGCGGTAGCTGTGGCTGTGCTCCGGGGCCAGGCCGACGTACTCGTCAAGGTTCACGGTCCTGACCTGGGCGAAGGATATGGCGCCGCTCCTGTACCACTGGGAGAGCACCCCGTAGGCGCCTATGGCGGTGGAGCCCGTCGCCAGCCCAAGAACGCAGTCGGGCTTCCGGGCGGCCTCGGCCGCGATGAGGGACGCCACGACCTGGCTCATGGAGTCGTAATCGGCAGTCTCTATGATCCTCATTTTATTCCCCTCCTTAAATTAATGTATTACCTGCGGGAAGGCCCGCAAAATCACCCTTCTATCTCATTTTACCACCTTAACCCGGCGGGGAATAGGCAGTTTTGTCAAAAAATGTTGACGTTTAGTACAGCCTTTAAGGGGCGGTCCGGCGGCGGGGGAACGCGGGAAAAAACGGCGCAGGGCTGAAGCCTTCCCGGCTCAGCCCAGCTCCGGCAGGCTCGCCGCGGCGACGCTCTGTCCTACCCGGCGGGACTTCTCGTCGGGGAGGGTGGGGGAGATGCGCTCCGCCACATCCGGGTACTCGTCCCGGAGGACGGCTATGGCGGTGTCGAGAACTATGTCCCCGCCGCGCCCGGACATGACCCGGCCCAGAAGGAGCACGTTTTTGAAGCCGTAGTACCTGTAGTAGAGGGCCAGGGAGTGCCCGAGGTACACGCCGATGGAGCGGAAGATCTCCTCCGCCGGGCTGCCGGGCTCCTCCATGAGCTTCTGCACGGCCTTCAGCTTCTCCGCCGGGGAGAGGGACTCATCAAGCTCTATCCCCGCCGCCGGGGCCAGCTTTATCACCGCGTCCTGGGAGAAATACTTGACGCCGCAGCCGATGTCGCCGCTCCACTCGTCACGCATTGCGCCGGGGGCGGCGTCCACGGGGACGAAGGCCAGCTCGTTGAGCCAGCCGGTGATGTTGCCGTCGGCGTCCACGAAGCCCACGGCCTCGCTGGTGCCCATGGCTATGCCCAGAACGTTGTTCTCGCCCATGCTCATGGCCCCGGCGAGGGCGGAGACGTCCCCGTCGTTTGCCACGGCGTAGGGCACGTCGCCAAAGGTGTCCCGGATGGCGCGGATGTATATGTCCTTCACCTTCTCGTCAAAGAGGTCCCTGGGGACCTTCAAAAAGAGGGAGGCGCTCATGGTGCGGTTGGCAATGTATATCCCGGCGGAGGAGACGCCCACGGCGTCCACCCGGGGCATGTGGGCGGCGGCGGATCTGAGGGCGGAGACTATGCCCTCGTAGTGGTAGTCGGGGTCGGAGTTGAGCTTGGGGAACCAGACCACCTCCTCGGAGTATACGGGCTCGCCGTCTATGACGGCGGAGACCTTCCTGTCGGACCCACCGGCGTCAAAGCCTATGCGGCAGCCCTCGAGATGGCGGCCTATGGCCTTCGCCCCGCCGCGCTCCGCCGGGACCTGGGGGGCGTAGACTATCTCAAAGGGCCGCTCGTAGATGCCAGCCATGTAGTCCCAGTCAAACTCGCGCTCGCCGCCGGAGCAGTAGATCTGACGCATACGCCGGGCCATGTCCTCGTCCGAGAGGTATACCCGGAAGCCACCGTACATCCAGAGCATGGTCTTTATGACCCGCTCCACGCAGTAGCCGTCGGCCTCGCTGAGCTCCGGAGTTTTGTGGATGCGCAGGCGCCACACGGCGACCTCGCCGTTGGAGCGCTCCACAGCCACGTCCAGGGGGTGGCGGGCGTCCTTGAAATATGCTTCAAAAAACCTGCCTAATGGAATAAAGTTTCTGTCAAGTCCGGGAATATTTTTCACTTCAAATTTTATCCCCTTGTGTGATAGCAGCATCACAAGTCCTCCTTTTGTTCATTAAATCCTCTTTTTCCCACAAATCAGATAATTTTACGCCGCATTGCGTTAGTGGGACATATTAAAGTCCACCATAATATCAGGTTACCATTTTTTATTGCATTGTCAAGGCATTTTGTCCATTTTTGAAAATTATTTTCTAAAAATCCCTTGACGGACGGGCAAAGGTCATGTATGATATTATTAAGTATATATGTATAAATTGGAGGCGGTTTCAATGGACAAAACAGTTCTGCGCCGGGACCAGCGGTGGCTTCAGGAGGAGCTTGACCGCTGCGTCCGCTTCTGGCTTGACAACGGCATTGACCGCGTCCACGGAGGCGTATACACCTGCCTTGACCGGGAGGGGAAGGTGTTCTCCACGGACAAGAGCGTCTGGATGCAGGGCCGCTGCGGGTGGACGTTCGCGCATCTTTGCCGCCTTTACGGCGCGAGGGAGGAGTGGCTGGAGGCCAGCCGCACCTGCATAGATTTCCTTGAGGACCACTGCGTGAACCGTGCTGCCGGAGGACGGCTCTACTTCACGGTGACGGGGGAGGGGCTGCCGCTGCGCCAGCGCAGGTACTGCTTCTCCGAGGCGTTTTACGCGATGGCAAACGCGGAATACTACGGCATCACCGGGGAGAGGGAGATGCTGGAGCGGGCGAGGAGAGCCTACGACCTCTATTGGGACTTAAACCACGGGATGCCCGACCCGGTGAACATCCCGCCCAAAACCGAGCCGGAGACGCGAAGGGGCCGCTCCTTCGGCATACCTATGATTATCCTCAACGTAAACGGCGTGATGCAGCGGGTGGACCCGGAGAGGCTGGAGCTTTACAGAAGCCAGGCCGCCCAGTCCGTGGAGGAGATATTCCGCTACCACGTCCACCCGGAGCTTAAGTGCGTGCTGGAGAACGTGGGACCCGAGGGGCAGGCGAGGCTCTACTACACCGACGGGAGGGTCGTAAACCCGGGCCACGACATTGAGTGCGTCTGGTTCCTCCTCGACCACGCAAGGCGCACCGGGGACCGGGAGCTTGTGGGCAAGGCAGCGCAGATCTTCGACTGGGCCATTGAGCGCGGATGGGACAGGCAGTACGGGGGGCTTCTCTACTTTGTGGACTGCCTGGGACGCCCGCCCGAGGCCTACGAGCACGACATGAAGCTCTGGTGGCCCCATGACGAGATACTTATATCGAGCCTCATGCTCTACCGGGACACAGGGGAGGAGAAATATCTCGACTGGTTTGAGACGACCCTTGACTACTGCAAGGAGCACTTCTCTGACCCGGAGTACGGCGAGTGGTACGGCTACCTCCGGCGGGACGGCCTTCCCACCCAGCCCCCCTGTAAGGGCAGCACCTTCAAGGGCCCCTTCCACCTGCCGAGGATGCTGAGCATCTGCGACAAGCTTATTGACGAGATACTCGGATAAGGATAGAAAAATCGGTTTTGAGGGACCCCGCTTTGGCGGGACGTGTGAAAATTATAGATTTGGGGGATAGTTATGCCCGTAGAAGATGTTTTCACAAAGATAAACCGTGAATATTACGAGCTCACAGGGGCGGAGAAGAAGATCGCCGACTATGTGATGCTCCATCAGCGCGACAGTCAATACCTGTCCATCTCCGAGATGGCCGTGGCGGCGGGCGTGGCGGAGGCCACGGTTTCCCGCTTCTGCCGGAGACTGGGCTATCAGGGCTACAACGCCTTTAAGCTGGCGGTAGCAAGCTCCTCGGCGGCTCCGTCAATGAACAACCCCCTTGGGGGAGAGGTTTCCCCGGAGGACACCGTGGCGTCCATGTGCGAAAAGCTCTGCGCCGCGGATGTGGAGGCCGTGACCCAGACCTACGCCCTCATCCGCCAGAGCGATGTGAAGCGCGCGGCGGAGCTCATACTCGCCGCGGGGCGGGTGCTGTGCATGGGACTTGGCGGGTCGATGATACTGGCGATGGAGGCGGCACACCTCTTCTCCACCGTGATGCCGAATTTTTATGCGGTGGAGGACTCCCACAATCAGGTGATAAGGGCCTCGTCCCTCACCGCCGGGGATGTGGTGCTGTACTTCTCCTACTCCGGCTCCACCCGGGATATGCTGGATGTCATGCGCCTTGTCCGGGAGCGGGGCGCCCACAGTATAGTCATAACCCGCTTCCCGAATTCCCAGGGGGCGAAATACGCCGACGTGACGCTGGAGTGCGGCTCCCGGGAGACGCCCTATCAGCTCGGCTCCATAGCCGCGAAAATAGCGCAGCTGTACCTTGTGGATGTGCTTTTCACCGAGGTGTGCCGCAGGGACATAGCCGGGGCCAGGGCGATGCGCCGAGCCGTCGCCGACGCGCTGTCGAATAAGCACCTGTGAGCCTTGAGCCTTGGCGGAAAATGCTTAAAGGCCCTGCATTTTATTGGAGAAAAGCATCAAAAGCGCTTCCCCGGCGGGGAAGCGCTTTTGAGTTATTGATTATTTGATTTTTCTGTAAAAATTAAATCAGTGCACCGTCTGCTTATCCACAAGCCCGTCGCAGATGGTGTATATATTGCCGGCCCCCACGGTGAGGACCACGTCGCCGGGTCTTGCTTCCCCGCGAAGGGCCTCTGTCAGCTCGTCAAAGGTGGGGCAGAACACGGCGCCGGGGACGGCAGCGGCGAGGTCGGCGGAGGATATGCCGATGGTGTTGCGCTCCCTTGCGGCGTATATCTCCGCAAGGTAGACCTTGTCGGCGCGCTTGAGCTCCGCAGCGAAGTCGTCAAACAGGGCCTTCGTCCGGGAGTAGGTGTGGGGCTGGAAGGCGAGGAGCACCCGCCCGTCAGTGATGGAGCGCACCGCGTCAAGAAGCGCGTGGAGCTCTCCGGGGTGGTGGGCGTAGTCGTCGTAGACCCGGGCGCCGTTGAGCATACCCTTGTACTCAAAGCGCCTCCCAGCGCCGTGAAATGCCTCAAGGCCCCGCTCCACGGCCTGACCGGGGATGCCAAGGACAATGGCGGAGGCCGCGGCGGCGAGGGCGTTTTTCACGTTGTGTATCCCGGGGACGCCGAGCTTTATGTGGCAGTAGGTCTGCATTTTGTAGACCACGTCAAACTCGCTCACGCCCTGGTCGGTTTTCAGATTCCTCGCCCTTATGTCCGCCTCCGGCCCGAGGCCGAAGGTGACGATGCGGCGGCGTATGCCGTCGACGGCGTCAACGGTGTTTTTGTCGTCGGCGTTGATTATTACGGTGCCGGTGTAGCTGGGGACCAGATTTGCGAAAGCCCGGAAGGAGCGCTTCACGTCCTCCAGGTCCCTGAAGAAGTCCAGATGGTCCGCCTCAATATCGAGTATAACGGCGACGGTGGGGAAAAACTTCAAAAAAGAGTTGTAATACTCACAGGACTCCAGCACTATTGTATCGCCCTTGCCCACCCTGTAGCCTGCGTGGAGGAGCGGCAGCGTCCCGCCGATCATCACCGTGGGGTCCTTCTGGGCCGCCATGAGGATATGGGTGCACATGGAGGTGGTGGTGGTCTTACCGTGGGTGCCGGAGATGCACAGGGCGTTTTTGTAGTGGCGCATAATGCACCCCCAGGCCTCCGCCCGTTCAAAAACGGGGATGCCGTTGTCCCTGGCGTACTCCACCTCCGGGTTGTCGTCGTGGGCGGCGGCTGTGCGGATAATGTAGGCCGCGCCAACGGCGTTGTCGCTCCTGTGACCGATGCTTATGGTTATGCCCTGGGCGCGAAGCTCCCTGACCGTGGCGCTCTCGGTTATGTCAGAGCCGGTGACGGGCACGCCCCGGTCAAAGAGCACCTTGGCGAGGGGCGACATCGATACGCCGCCGATCCCGATGAGATGGCAGCGCTTTTTGGCGATTATCAGGTTTTCAAGTTCGCATATCCTGTCCATATACGCTCCGATAGAAAAAGATTGAAATTCACAGATACAGTAATTATAATACTATTTAATGATAAATACAACAGCTTTTTCAGGGATTTGAGCTGAAATAAATGTCGGGTGGTGACGAATATGTGCCTCGGGGGAAAAATACCCGATTTTGTGCGGGAGATACTGAGACGGCTCACGGAAAACGGTCACGACGCCTACGCCGTGGGGGGCTGCGTCAGGGACCTTCTGCTGGGGCGGGAGCCCCACGACTGGGACATTGCCACAGGCGCTACGGAGAGGCAGATAGAGCGGATTTTTGAGCGCACCGTCCCCACCGGGGCGAAATACGGCACCGTGACCGTGCTCGTTGGCGGCGGGGAGGCGCAGGTCACCACCTTCCGCCGGGACGGGGAGTACCTTGACGGGCGCAGGCCGGAGAGCGTGTCCTTCGTGGGGAGCCTTGAGGAGGACCTGAAGCGCCGGGATTTCACGGTGAACGCCATGGCCATGGACGAGAGCGGCAATATTACCGACATCTGCGGCGGAAGGCGCGACCTTGAGCTGGGGGTGCTCCGCTGCGTCGGCGACCCGGACAGGCGGTTTTCGGAGGACGCACTGAGGATGCTGCGGGCGGTGCGCTTTTGCGCGCAGCTCGGCTTTGACCTTGACGGAGGCACGCTGGAGGCCATAATAAGGCGCAGGGATCTCGCCGGGAGGCTCAGCGCAGAGAGAGTGGGGGAGGAGCTGGAAAAGACGCTCCTGTCCCCCCGCCCGGAGATGGCGGGCAGGCTCCGGGAGCTTGGACTTCTAGACAGGTATCTCTCCCGCGGCGGGGGACAGATCCCCTTCCTGCGCCTTCGCGACACCCCGCCGGAGCTTCGGACGGCGGTTTTCGCGCTCCTTGAGTGGGAGTCCGGCGAGTGCCCGGGCGCGGAGGAGCTGCTGCGGGCGCTCCGGCGGCGGTCCGGGGATGTGAGGCTCTGCGCCGGGGCCTCCCGCGCCCTTGAGGCGGCGGGCCCCGGCGCGCCCGGGGAGGAGGAGATACGGGCCCTTCTCAGTGAGCACGAAGCGCCGACGGTCCTCGCCCTCTGCGCCGCCCGGGGGGCTTATGACCTTGCCCGCAGGACGGCGGAGCGGGGGGATTTCGTGACGGTGCGGGAGCTTTCGGTTACCGGGGAGGACCTGGCTGCGGCGGGGCTCCGGGGACCGGAGATAGGAGCGACCCTTCGCCGGATGGCGCGGCTCGCCACCGCCGGGGAGATAGAAAACACAAGGCAGGCGCTCTTGACAGCCGCCGCGAATATGGCGGCGGAGATTCGGAGGGATGAGAGATGAAGGTCGTTATCGCCATGGACTCCTTCAAGGGCAGCATGAGCTCCATGGAGGCGGGGCTCGCGGCGAGGGCCGGAGTCCTCCGGGCAGTGGACGCCCAGGTGGTTGTCAAGCCCCTCGCCGACGGCGGGGAGGGCACCACCCGGGCCCTGGTGGACGGGCTGGGGGGCGAGTATGTCTCAGTCCGGGTTTCGGGACCCCTGGGCGAGCCCGTCACCGCGAAGTACGGCATACTGCCCGGCGGCAGGACCGCCGTCATGGAGATGGCGGAGGCGGCGGGGCTCGCCCTGCTGCCCCGGGAGAGCCTCGACCCCTGGCGCGCCGACACCCGGGGGGTGGGAGAGATGATACTTGACGCCCTGGGGCGCGGCTGCCGGGAGTTTGTCGTGGGCATCGGCGGCAGCGCCACCACCGAGGGGGGCATCGGGATGCTCCGCGCCCTGGGCTGGCGCTTTTTTGACAGCGCCGGGGGCGAGGTCCGGGAACTCCGGGACATGGACAGGATCGCCTCCATCGACGGCTCGGGGGTGGCAAAGGAGCTTGGAGAGTGCAGATTCTCCGTTGCCTGCGACGTGAAAAACCCGCTGCTTGGCAGGACGGGCGCGGCATATGTCTACGGTCCGCAGAAGGGTCTGGGACCGGGGGACCTCCATGAAGTGGATATGAAGCTGGCCGGCTTTGCCTCCGCCGCTGAGGCGCACTTCCACACGGACAACTGGCTGACCCCGGGAGCGGGGGCGGCAGGCGGGCTTGGCTTTGCGTTTTTGAGCTTCCTGCCCGGCACAAGGCTCCTCCCGGGCGCCCGGCTGGTCATGGAGGCCGCGGGGATAGAGGAGGAGCTCCGGGACGCCGACATCGTCGTGACCGGGGAGGGGAGGCTCGACTATATGAGCACCTTGGGCAAGGCCCCGGTGGAGCTGGCAAAGCTTGCGAAGAGGCATGGCGCTCTGGTCCTGGCCTTCGCCGGAGGCATCGCCCGGGACGCGGGGACGTGCATCGACGAGGGCATCGACGCATTTTTCCCGATAGTCCGGGAAGCAGCCACCCTTGACGAGGCCATGGACCCGAAAAACGCCGCGGAGAATATGGAGCTTGCTGTGGAGCAGGTTTTCAGGCTCATCGGGCGCCAAAAGGCGGGCGGGAGGGCATAAAAGCCCCGAAGCTCCTATACATTATATAAATAGAAAGATACAACGCCAGCCGAAAGGCTGGCGTCAGTTTGTCAAAAAACACTATATCATTTTTTGCAGGGACATGCGCCTTGCAAAAAATCCCTTTTGTCACGCAAGTGTGCGGCCCTTCGGGCCGTGCGCGCAGCGTGACGGCAGGGGGAATGGCACAATATTCTAATTTTGTGCCATTCCCCCGCACGCGCCCCTTGTCGGAAAAGCCCGTCAGGGCTTTTCCGACAGTTTAACGCCAGCCTTTCGGCTGGCGTTGTGGTTTGTCAGAAGACTGATTCGATTTTTTTCGCATGTTCCCCTTTGACCTTTACCTTGAGGTGGAGGCCCGCAGAAGCGGGGTGGTGTTGACGTAGGTAGTGCGGTAGGGCCTGTCGGGGTGGTCGATGCGGTCAAGGAGTATCTCCGCGGCGAGCCTTCCGATGTCGTTGCCGGGGATCTGGGCCGTGGTCAGCGCCGGCTCCACGAAGGACGCCTGAGCTGTCCCGTCAAAGCCGGAGACCATCACCCGGTCGGGAATGGAGATGCCCAGCTGCTTTAATGCGATCATGAGCCTGAGGGCGATGAAGTCGTTGGCGCAGACGAACCCGTCGGGCAGGGCGGGGAGCATCCTGAGCTTCTCGGCGTACCAGGCGGAGTCGCTGTACTGGCTGCCGTCGCTGTCCAGAATGCACATATCCCGGTCCAGGTTGAGCCCGGCGTGCCCGAGGGCGACGTTGAAGCCGATCCACCGCTCATGGAAGCTGTTGCAGTGGTTGACGTCCCCCACAAACCCCAGCTGCGCCGCTCCGGCGGCTATCATCTGGTTTGTCATTACTACCGTGCTCGCCACGTTCTCCATGGCGATGAGGTCGTATTTCAGCACGGAGGTGTTGGCCCCGGAGTAGGAGTCCACAAATATGGTGGGAAGGCCCAGCGAGCAGAGCATATCGAGGTAGGACTTGCTGAAAAGCTCTATCCCCAGCATCCCCGCCGTCTGGTCCAGAGAGAAGTGGGCGGGGAGGAGGTTCTGGGTGAACTCCTTCTCGGAGAGCTCATACATCATCAGCGTGTAGCCCAGGCGGCTGAGCTGGGCGGCAAATGCGGACACAAAGGAGATCCCGAAGTGGTAGTCCGCGGGCATATGGCGGGTGAAGAGCGCAATATTCCTGCCCCGGGAGACCTCCTCGCTGGGCTTTTCATTCGGCAGCTGCCTGTACCCCAGATCCCTTGCCTTCTCAAGGACCATCTTGCGGGTGGCCTCGGGCACGGCGCCCCTTCCGTTGAAAATTTTAGATACCGTGTTTCTGGACAGTCCGCATGAGTCGGCTATATCCTGCATGGTAACGCGCCGTAACGCCATCTCGCCAGCCTCCTTGTAAAATAATTGTTTCCAAATGCATATCACTGCTTTACTATATCATAACTGTATATAAAAATCAAGATGTGCATTTTGTAAATCTTCAAAAGTTTACACTTTGTGAAACGCTTCACTAATTCGATAATTCATTTTGCACAAAATCGACAAACAATTTTTGTTGAAGTTTACATTTTTAATCTTTTCGTAAAAATTCTGTTGACATAGCGTAAATTTAAGATTACAATAATGGCATCAAACGTAAACGTAAATGTAAACCCAAAAGATGTAAATGTAAACCTGCGGCGGGAATCGTCCTTTGATTTAAATAAAGGATGTCCAATATTAAATTCAAAATCGAAAGGGGAACGCAACATGAAAAAAGTCAAAGCCGGACAAGATCTGGCGGCGCCATCAAGCGGCGCGGGCAATCGCAGGACAAAGACGCAGAGAATGCTCAGGCACCTGAGGCAAAACCATCCATTCCTCGTGATGGTTTTCCCGGCGGTGCTGGTGGTTTTCCTGTTCAACTACCTGCCGATCTACGGAGTGCTCATAGCATTCCAGGATTTCATGCCCGGCGACCCGATCTTCGGCGAGTACACCAGATGGATCGGGTTTAAAAACTTCACGCGGTTCTTCACAGATGTCCAGTTCTGGCCTCTGATGAAGAACACCTTCCTTCTGTGCATTATCGGATTTGTGATCGGCTTCCCGCTGCCGATAATCATCTCCCTGATGCTCAACGCCATGAAGAGCAAGCGCATGGCAAAGGTCCTTCAGACTATCTTCAACGGCCCGCACTTCATCTCCCTGGTCGTCCTCGTTGGTATGCTCACCCTCTTCTTCGGGCGCTACGGCTTAGTTAACAACATCGCCGCGAGCCTCGGCGGTGAGCGCGTCTCATACTTCCTTGAAAGCTCCGCTTTCCGTCCGCTGTACATACTCTCATCCAACTGGCAGGACTTCGGCTGGAGCGCGATAATCTACATCGCCGCCCTCTCCAACGTCGACCCCGGCCAGCACGAGGCGGCCATCCTTGACGGCGCCACCCGTTTCCAGCGCGTCATCCATGTTGACCTGCCGGCCATAATGCCCATGGTCAGCGTCATGCTCATCATGTCCATCGGCGGCCTTATGGGCGTCGGCTATGAGAAGGCGCTCCTTATGCAGACAGACGGCAACCTCGGCGTCAGCGAGCTCATTGCCACCTACGTCTACAAGCAGGGCCTTACGGGCGTGCCCAACCAGAGCTACGCCACCGCGATCGGCCTCTTCAACTCCATCATCAACGTGGTGCTGCTCATCATCGCCAACACCGCGTCCAAGAAGTTCTCCGAGAACTCCCTGTGGTAAAAGGAGGAGATAGTGATGTCAGCTAAACCAGGTAACAAAAAGAACGCTCTTATAAAGCTCGGCACCGGCGACAAGGTCTTCTATGCCATCAACACCGCGTTTCTTCTCCTGATGGCCCTTATCGTCCTCTACCCGCTGTACTTTATCGTCATAGCCTCCATCTCCGACCCGGACGCCGTTCTGGGCGGCAAGGTCGTCCTCTACCCCGTGCAGATAACCCTTGACGGCTTCAAGAAGATCCTTGAGCGCACGGACATTTGGCGCGGCTACCTCAACACCATCATCTACACCGCCCTCACCGTGGTATTCTCCCTCGTGGTCACCATCCCCGCGGGCTGGGCGCTGAGCCGCAGGACCCTCCCCGGCAAGAAGGGTCTGATGATTTACTTCATCATCCCCATGTTCTTCGGCGGCGGACTCATCCCCTTCTACAACGTCATGAGCTCCCTCGGCCTTGTGAACACCATCTGGTCCATCGTCCTTCCCTCGGTCCTCTCCGTTTGGAACCTCTTTATGACAAAGACCTTCTTTGAATCCAGCATCCCCGACGGACTGGTGGAGGCGGCAAAGATAGACGGCGCCGGCGAGTACAGGATATTCACCTCGCTGGTCCTGCCTCTGAGTAAGGCCATCCTCGCCGTCATGGCCCTCTATTACGCCATCGGCCAGTGGAACAGCTACTTCAACGCCATGATCTTCCTCCAGAACGAGAACCTCTACCCCCTGCAGCTGGTCCTGAAGGAGATCCTCATCGCCTCTGAGTCCACCGTGGGCGGCAGCGGCGAGACCATCCTCGAGCAGTACCGCATGGCAAACCAGATAAAGTACGTCTCCGTCATCGTTTCCAGCGTCCCCGTCCTGATGCTCTACCCCTTCGTACAGAAGTACTTCAGCCAGGGCGTTATGATCGGCTCCCTCAAGGGCTGACATTTAATTAATTTGGAGGTCAAATAATGAAAAAGACAGTAACGATCCTGCTTCTCGTCACAATGCTCCTCACCCTCGCCTCCTGCGGCGGCGGCGGTAAGTCCAGCAATGACGACCGCACCAGCTCCGGTGTGGACACGCTGGTCTCCGACTACGGCTACCAGTGGACCGACACCTCCGCCCCCATCCTCAACGAGAAGGGCGCCCAGGAGATCTCCTTCAACATCTACTCCTCTAAGAACGCCTCGGCGCTTGACTACAATGAGATGAAGATCATGCAGGATCTCTACGCCAGCACCAACGTCTATGTGGAGTGGGAGAACGTCTCCGAGTCCGTCTACGGCCAGCAGAAGAACCTCATCTTCGGCAACGCCGACCAGCGCCCCGACGCCATCTACCACGCCGGCATGACTGCGGGCGAGATCATCAAGTACGCCCAGCGCCATGTGCTCCTCCCCATCAGCGACTATCTTGAGTACATGCCCAACTTCGCCAAGATCCTGGACGAGCGCCCCGACATCAAGGCTCAGCTCACCAGCGAGGACGGCAAGATCTACTCCCTGCCCCGCGTAGAGGAGATGGGCCTTCTCCAGAGCCCCAACATCCTCTTCCTCAACAAGAACTGGGCTGCCGAGGCCATCAAGGCCGGCGCAGTCAGCGGCGTCTCCGAGGCCGACCTTGTTGACGGCATCACCCTCAGCGCCGCTCAGGCCGAGCAGCTTATGACCTACTTCCGCGACAACGACATGAACGGCAACGGCAAGACCGACGACGAGCGCCCCATGAGCTTCGTCTACAACAACTGGCAGGGCAACCAGTGCGACCTCTACGGCATGTTCGGCCTCAACGACAACCTGGAGCACCGCGTCGTCGTTGACGGGAAGATCACCTACACCGTCCAGGACGATCGCTTCAAGGAAGCCACCAACTTCATCGCCAACTGGGTCACCAACAACCTCATCGACAAGGTCTCCTTCGAGATAAGCCAGGATAACTTCCTCGCCAACGGCAAGGGCACCGAGACCTACGGCTTCTTCTACTGGTGGGAGAGCGAGACTGTTGTCTCCCATCCCGAGAACTACATCGTCTGCACCCCGCTGATTGGCCCCGACGGCTCCTCTCAGACCGCCTGCGTCTCCAACAACCCCGAGATAAGCACCGGTGAGGTCGTCATCTTCGCCGGAGTGCCCAACGTTGAGGTCCTCCTCACCTACTTCGACCGCTTCTATGATCCCATGATCTCCGCGCAGATCAACTACGGTCCCATCGGCATCGTCTATGAGGAGGAGCTTGACTCCAACGGAATGCTGGTCCAGAAGGAGCTGCCCGAGGGCATCACCTCCGATGAGCTCCGTCTCCAGAACGCGCCTCTCGGCATCATATACCTCTCCGACTACGCCTGGAACAACGTGGTCAACATGGAGCCTCGTGCCAAGCTGCGCCTCGAGCGCCTTGACGCCTATGTTACCCCCTACATCCCCGAGAACGTGACCCCCACCCCCAACCTCCAGTTCACCCTTGAGGAGCTCAACACCATCAGCAACTACGAGTCCGCCCTTAACGACTACATCCGCACCAACCTCATCAAGTGGCTCATGAACGGCGGCGTCTCCGACGGCGACTGGAGCACTTTCCAGACCGACCTCACCGGACGCACCCACCTCGAGGAGGTCAAGAACGTCTATCAGGCCGCTTACGACAGGTATATCGCCAGCAAGTAAGGAGAAGTGCTGAATATGAAAAACACTAAAAGGCTCATCGCCGTTGTCCTTTGCCTGTCTCTCGCCCTGGCCCTCGCGGCCTGCGGCGGAGAAGGCGGCGGCACCAGCGGCAACAATAACGGCGAGAACACCGCACCCAAGATCTCCGGCGTAGCAGACCAGGCCGTTGAGGCCGGAACAGAATTTGACGCTCTCGCGGGCGTCACTGCTTCTGACGCCGAGGACGGCGACCTCACCGGGATGATCACCGTGAAGTCCATGCCGGATCTGGCCTTCTCCAACGGCAAGGTCACCCCCGACACGGCGGGCAACTACGAGCTCACCTACTCCGTCACCGACAAGGCCGGCGAGACCGCCGAGGCCTATGCCACCCTCACCGTCACCCGCCAGACCGGCGAGGCGACAGTCCTCTACTCCATTGACTTCTCCGACATCACCCCCGACAGCCACGGCTGGACCGCCTCCGTCGGCGAGACTGCCCAGGCCACCGGAGAGCTGAAGCAGGGCGCCTATGTGTTCGAGATAGCCGATCCCGGCGAGGGCGACGGCGACGTCAAGCTCTCCCTCCCCGGGTTTGCCGTGAAGGGCGGCGCTGACTACACCGTCAAGGTCTGGGCCAAGGCCACCAAGGATACCTATGCCCACATCCTCGCCCGCGACGAGAACGCCGAGGACTGGGCGACCTTCGGCGGCACCTACAACGCCAGGATCACATCCGCCATCGCTCCTTATGAGCTGCACTTCTCTCCCGCCGCTGACGGCAGTGCGGAGCTGCTCATCCACATGGGCAAGATAACCCCCAACCCCGATAACCCCGACGACACCACCGCCAGCGACGTGACCGTCACCATCGACAAGATAGAGCTTTACGAGACCACCGGCACCCTGACCCAAACCCCCATCTACACCAACGACTTCTCCGTGAAGAGCATTGACGGCGCGGTCCTCCAGGTTGGCGACGGCGCCTCCGGCACCGGCACCGACGGCGACGGCAAGGCCGTGTTCCAGATCGACTCCTACAACGTGGACGGCGGCGGCGTCTGGTCCGTCAAGGCCGACCTGGGCCTGGGCGGCAACGCCATCGAGGCCGGAAGCAAGTACTATTACAAATTCACCGTCGTGGCTGCCAACGACCAGGGCGGCGAGATAGTGGTGGAGAGCGGCGACGCCAGCGTCCGCGCCAACTTCAACGGCCTTAGCCTGAAGGCCGGCGAGGAGGTCACCATCGAGAATACCTTCACCGCCGAGAGCTCCATCGACGTCCCCGTTATCCGTATGCAGATGGGCCTGGATCCCGCTCAGGCCGCCGGCAAGAGCAACACCATCACCGTGACGAACCTTGAGTTTGGCAAGATGGAGGGCGATCAGGAGGTCAACAAGACCATTGATTCCTTCGGCGTCAGCTTTGAGGGTGACTCTTACAGATGGGGCTGCTCCAACGGCACAGACGGCGACGAGGGGACCGGCGTCGGCAACCTGTACACCGAGGGCGGCAAGCTCTATTACCGCATCGACCAGGGCAGCACCGTGGACTACTTCAACAAGATCGGCATCAACCTGAACCTGCCCGCCGACAGCTACTTCACCGTTGAGGTCACAGGCAAGGCCACCAAGAACGTGTCCTGCGCCTTCTTCCTGAACGCTGAAGGCAAGTGGGAGCCCCGCGTGAATGAGCGCATCGACTTCACCACCGAGGAGCAGACCTTCTCCTTCGACACCACCGACCCCCTGATTGTGGAGATGCCCTTCGAGGTGCTCTTCCAGTTCGGCTCCGCCGATACGGAGGCCCTGGGCGAGGTCACCGTGGAAATTTCCAACATCACCATCTACCAGAGAAGCATAGTGTAAACCCAAGACCGCAGAGGGGGTGGGAGATCTCATCCCCTCTGTACCTGTAAGGAGAGCGGAACAATGAAAAAAATCATCAGCGCTGCGCTGAGCCTTATTCTCGTCCTTTCCCTTGCGGCATGCTCATCGGCTGAGTACACCGTGAGCTTCGACCCCGACTCCGCGGGCACTATTATCGAGTCCCAGACCGTGAAGGGCGGCAAAAAGCTCACCGCCCCCGCCGCCCCCACCAAGGAGGGCTACGACTTCATCGGCTGGTTCACCGACGCCGGCCTCACGGAGAGCTTCGACCCCGACTCCGACAAGGTGGAGGGGAATTTGACACTCTACGCCGGCTGGGACAGGTCCGACGGCGAGCCCATTGAGGACCCCGGCAACGACAAGGACTTCTCCTCCCTCAGAAGCCCCGGCAGCCAGGAGGACGCCTACGAGTACGGCGCCTTCTTCCTCCCCGGGGTAGACGGCACGAACCAGCCCTACGTTGGCGACACCATGCCCTACTACGAGGACGGCACATACTACATCTACTACCTCAAGGAGGGCGGCGACTCCTACAACCACTCCGCCTACCTTGTGACCACCACCGACTTTGTAAATTACACCGAGGTGGACGACCCCGTCCTTGAGGCCAACCGTGACGGCGGACAGGACAGCTGGATCGGCACGGGATCCGTTGTTAAGGTTGACAACAAGTATTATTTCTTCTATACTGGTCACGGAAACGCCGCGGTGCTTGAGTACGCCGAGAAGGTCATGGTCGCCGTGGGCGACAGCCCCTACGACTTTGAGAAGCTTGAGGGCTGGGAGATAACTCCTCCCTCGGAGCTGGGACAGAAGAACGACTTCCGGGACCCCCAGGCGTATGTTGACCCCTCCAGCGGAAACATTATCCTCACCATCACCGCCTCCATGGACGGCACGGCAAGGATCCTCAAGTACACCGTCTCCCCGGACCTGGAGAACTGCCACTACGACGGCGTCATCTTCACAAATGACGAGGCGAAGAACGGCGACTTCTGGAATCTGGAGTGCTCCGACACCTTCCAGATCGGCGATAAGTACTACATAACCTACTCCGCCCAGGACGACACCCTCTGGTACGCCTGGTCCGACACCCCCTACGGCCCCTACAACGACCCCGTGAGGCTTGACGGCAAGCTCTTCTACGCCGCGAAGCACACCGAGAGCGACGGTAAGCTCTACATGGTGGGCTGGGCCCGCAGGAGCGAGTCCCCCTCCTCCACTCAGGACGTAGCCGCCTGGGCGGGGAACCTGGCGGTGCAGGAGATTTGGCAGAACCCCGACGGCACCCTCTACCTCGACCCCGTGGACGCCGTGGCGGAGACCTTCAATGTCCGCCGCGAGATGCCCTGCCAGGGCGGCACCCACGCCTATGTCGCCGCGGGCTCGGCCCGGGCATCGGCCGACATCTTCACCACCTATGAAAGCTACATGGTCACCGGAGAGTTCACCTTCACAGGTGAGGGCCCCTTCGGATTTGCCTTTGACTACAACGGAAGGGACGAGAAGGATAAGCTCATCACCATCTCCCCCTCCTCCGGAACACTGAGCCTGAGCTTCAACCAGGGCGGCACGCCAATAACCGAGACCGCCGCGCCCCTCACCGCGGGTGAGACCTACTCCTTCACCTACATCCAGGAGGGCAGCGTGGGCATCTTCTACATCGACGGCATCGCCGCGCTGACCGTGCGCCTCTACGGCGTCAGCGGCAAGACGGTCCAGATCTTCGCGGAGAACAACACCGTCCTCTTCACCTCCCTCCGGGAGTACACAAGAGGCTGACAGACTTTTTTCCAGGGCAGAAAGGAGAAAGGGAGAGAGCATGAAAGGTATATTCGGCTATGACAGTCCCCTTATGACGGCTCTGACAAGTGTGGGTGACTGCATCTGCCTCAGTGTCCTGTGGATAGTTTTCTCCCTTCCCGTGGTGACACTTGGGGCCTCCACCACCGCGCTCTACTCCGCGGCCCACCATGTGATACGCCGGAAGGAGGGCGGCCTCTGGCGTCATTTCTGGGGCGCCTTCAGGGAGGACCTGAAGCGCACCACACTGGCGGGCCTCGCAGTGCTGGCGCTCATGGCGCTTCTGACGGTGGACATTTTCGTCCTTCGGGGAATAAAGATGTCCGGCGGCAGATTCGGCAACCTCTACTATGTGGTGCTGGTCCTCTGGTGCTTGGGGATAACATGGGCGGTATACGCCGCGGCCTACGCCGCGAGGTTCAACGGGAGCATTAAGGACACGCTGAAATTCCCGGCGATGCTCATAGCGCTCCACCCCATCCGTATGCTGGGCGTCATGGTCCCGGTGCTGGGTGGAATAGCCTTTACCCTTATTGTCCCCTTTATGGTCCTTATTCTGCCGGGAGCGGTATTTGTCATAGCAGGCTTCAGCATTGAGCGGGTGTTCCGCCTCCACATGAGTCCCGAGGACCTGGAGCGGGATAAGCTCGCCGAGGCGGACCTTAGCGAGGATGAGGATGATGAAAACGACGATCAGCAGTAAATTAAAAAAAGCAAGGGACTTTGAGGCCCACTACGGGCCCTTCATAAACGACTCCCACCGTCCGGTCTTTCACCTCACGCCCACAATAGGCTGGATGAACGACCCAAATGGCTTCTCCTGCTACAAGGGGGAGTACCACCTTTTCTACCAGTACCACCCCTATGAGACGAAGTGGGGGCCGATGCACTGGGGACACGTCAAAACCCGTGACTTCCTCCACTGGGAGCGCCTGCCGGCGGCGCTGGCCCCGGATAAGCCCTACGACAAGAACGGCTGCTTCTCCGGAAGCGCCGTGGAGCTGCCCGACGGGCGACAGCTTCTGCTGTACACGGGCGTCCGCCAGGTCCGGGAGGCCAACGGCGAGCTCAAGGACCGCCAGACCCAGTGCGTGGCTGTGGGCGACGGAAGGGACTACACAAAATACGCCGAAAACCCGGTGATTTCCGCCGAGGGCCTGCCCGAGGGCGGCAGCCCCGTGGATTTCCGCGACCCCAAGATATGGCGGGAGGGGGACAAGTACCTCATGGTGGTGGGCAACCGCCCCGCCGACGGCAGCGGCTCCATACTCATGTATGAAAGCCAGGACTGCCTGAGCTGGGAGTACAAGGGCGTCCTCGCCTCCTGCCACAACCAGTTCGGCAGGATGTGGGAGTGCCCGGACCTCTTTGAGCTGGACGGGAAGCACGTCCTGCTCGTCAGCGCCCAGGAGATGACAGCCATAGGGCTGGAGTTCCACGCCGGAAACGGCACCGTGTGCCTTCTGGGCAGCTATGACGAGGAGAGCCGCCACCTTATCCGCGAGAACGTTCAGGCCATTGACTACGGCCTTGACTTCTACGCCCCCCAGACCCTCCTCACGCCCGACGGGCGGCGGGTCATGATTGCCTGGATGCAAAACTGGGAGACCTCCACCTGCCAGCCCTACAACACAAGCTGCTTCGGACAGATGACCATCCCCCGGGAGCTGTCCGTCCGCAACGGTCGGCTCATACAGACCCCCGTGCGGGAGCTGGAGAGCCGCAGGAGCTACCAGATACTTTACAAAAACGTGCGCGTAAACGGCGTGACTACCCTCCAGAACGTCCGCGGGCGGGTGATAGATATGACTGTCACCGTCCGCCCGGCCTCCTCCCACGGCTCCTACGAGTGGTTCAAGATAAACGTCGCCGGGGACGGGGAGCACATGACCACCCTGCGCTACAAGCCGGAGTGCAACACGGTCCGCATCGACCGCACCCGCTGCGGCTTCCCCCACGACATCGTGAACGTCAGGGATTTCGCCGCTTGGGCGAAAAACGGCGAGCTCAAGCTCAGACTTGTGCTTGACAAGTACAGCATGGAGCTCTTCGTGAACGACGGCGAGCAGGCCGCCACCACGGTGATATACACCGATGTCAGCGCCGACGCCATAAGCTTTGAGTCCTCCGGCAGCGTAATAATGGACGTGGAGAAGTACGACCTCATCGACGGCCGAGATAAATAAGTCAGGACCTCCGGCTAAGCCGGAGGCTTGATTAGGCCCTATAAGGGCCTTT
>CANRIU010000005.1 GCA_947630755.1 uncultured Oscillospiraceae bacterium
AGGTGTGTCAGCGCCGCCGCGGCCATGGCGGAGGCAGAGCCTATCTCCGCCTGGCAGCCGCACTCCGCGCCGGAAATGCTGGCCCTGCCGGCGATTATCGCGCCGACTCCCGCGGCGACATACAGTGCCTCGACAACTCTCTCCTCCGGCGCGCCCAGCGCCTCGGCGCAGGGTATGAGCACCGCCGGCAGCACCCCGCAGGCCCCTGCCGTGGGGGCGGCGACAATGCGCTTCATGCATGCGTTGCACTCCCCCATTCTCAGCGCCGTGGCGAGCATCCTCCCCACCAGCGGCCCGGAGATATTTCTGCCGGAGCGCACATAGTCCTCCATAAGGCCCCCGTCCCCGCCAGAGAGCCCGCTGAGCGACCTCTGGTCCCGGTCGTAGCCCCGGTCCGCCTCCCGCATGACGGAGAGCATGGACGCCATGGTGTTCCAGGACTCCTCCGGCGTCACCTCCCGCTCCTGGCAGTCTGAGGTCTGTATCGTCCTCCAAAGAGGAAGGCCCGTCTTCTCGGACAGCTCCAGAAGCTCCGAACAGGATGAATATGCCGTCATTTTGACTCCTCCCCTGGATTAAGCCTTGTCACCTTATGTACTCCCTCGATGGCTGTAATTGCGACCTTCACGCTGTATGGTATCCTCTGGTCGCACTCAATGACCATTATGGCTCTGCCACCCCGCTCCTCGCGCTCCACCCGGAGCTTGGACATATTGATCCCCCGGGCGGCTACGCACCCGGTGACCCGGCTCACATAGCCCGGCTGGTCGCCGCAGCGGACGATGAGCGTCGGCGCCTCGCCGGAGAAACTCACCGACAGACCGTCCAGCTCAAACACTCTTATCCGCCCGCCCCCCGGCGAGCAGGCCCCCAGCTCCATTCTCTCGCCCTCCGGCGATGCGACGGTTATAATGGCGGAGTTCGGATGGGCGTCCCGGAGCACCGTCTCGCCTATCTCAAACTCCATCCCCCGCTCCCGGGCAAGCTCGAAGCTGTATGGGATGCGGCTGTCGTCCGGGTCCATCCCCATGAGCCCCGCGACAATGGCCCTCGGCGTCCCGTGGCCCTCCCCGGTGGAGGCGAAGGACCCCGCTAAAAGTATCCTCGCCCGGCTGGGCTCGCCCCCCAGAAGCCGCCTTGTGATCTGCCCGATCCTCACCGCCCCCGCGGTGTGAGAGCTGGACGGCCCCACCATCACCGGGCCCAGGATGTCAAAGATATTCATATCTCCCCGCTCCTTCCCAACAAAAAGTTCAAGAGGTACGCTAACTTACAGCTTTCGTGTATATCTGCATTTTGGGTATGCCGAACAGCCGTAAAAGCGGCCGTACCTTCCGTCCCGCAGGACAAGCCTGCTTCCGCATAGAGGACATTTGGTTTTCAGGTTTTCAACGTGCTCGCGCTTTTCTTTCTCACTCTTTCCGGTACAGCTCTGCAGCTTATCCGCCATTTGCCCAAGCCGCTCAGGGGAATAAACCGAACCTCTGGCGTTCAACAGGATGCGCAACCGCCTCAGCATATCCGGTCGGCGTACGATCACCGTCTCCCCGGTATCCTGCGGGACCTTTTTCAAAGTACATCGCTCGGAAAATACTATTAACGATGTAAAATCGCATACGGACATATCCAGAAATCCTGCCAACACCCTGATGTGAGAGGCGTTTTGGCGAATGGGATTGTAAAACTGATTTCTGTCGCCGTTTCTCAAAGACTGGGTCCAGTATCTCTGGTCTGCCTCGCCAAAAATCCACCCGCTGTAATTCTTGCTCTCGAACACAAAAATGCCCTTCTCGTGGAGCATCAGCAGGTCAATCTCGATCGTCCCGCTTCCGGTCGGCAGGTACAGGTTTTTCAGAACATAAAAATATCCCTCAAGATTGTGGTTCGTGAGGGCAAATTCCGTGGAGTACTCCCCAAACTGTCCGGCATCCTTATAATGAAGCAATGCCCTGATGGGGCCGGGCTGTTCACCCTTTAAGATCTCAAGCAATCCCATTGATCTTTTTTCGCTCCCGCTGACCGCTTACGATATATCCGCAAGGTCCAGATACTTGTACCCGTCGGAGGCGATGTGGTCCTTGCGGGCCTGAATGTTGTCCCCGAGGAGCATATCGAACACCCTCGCCGTCTCCTCCGCGTCGGCGGGCATTACCTTTATGAGCCTTCTCGTCTCCGGGTTCATGGTGGTCATCCACATCATGTCCGGGTCGTTTTCACCAAGTCCCTTGGACCTGGCGACGGTGTACTTTTTGTTTCCCAGCTTTGCGAGTATGTCCGCCTTCTCCCGCTCGGTGTAGGCAAACCATGTCTTCTCCCCGCAGTTTATCTCATAGAGCGGCGACTCAGCGATAAAGACCTTCCCCTCCTCGATGAGCTTCGGCATGAGCCTGTATATCATGGTGAGTATCAGCGTCCTTATCTGGTAGCCGTCAAAGTCCGCGTCGGTGCAGATTATGACCTTGCTCCACCGAAGGGAGTCCATGTCGAAGGCCGTGAGGTCGCTTTTGAGCTTCACCGGGACGCTGACGCCGCAGCCCATGACCTTCACAAGGTCGGTGATGATGTCGCTTTTGAATATTCTGGCGTAGTCGGCCTTGAGGCAGTTTAATATCTTGCCCCGCACGGGCATCACGCCCTGAAACTCCGCGTCCCGGGAGAGCTTCACGCTGCCGAGAGCGGAGTCCCCCTCCACGATGTAGAGCTCCCGGCGGGTCACGTCTCTGGAGCGGCAGTCCACGAATTTCTGCACCCGGTTCGCAATGTCGATATTTCCGGAGAGCTTCTTTTTTATGGTCACTCTTGCCCGCTCCGCCTGCTCACGGGAGCGCTTGTTCACAAGTATCTGGTCGCAGATCCGGTCGGCCTCCGCCTTGTGCTCGATAAAATAAATCTCAAGCTGCGAGCGCAAAAACTCCGTCATCGCCTGCTGGATAAACCTGTTGGTTATGGCCTTTTTCGTCTGGTTTTCGTAGCTCGTCTGGGTGGAGAAGCAGTTGGTGACTAAAATAAGGCAGTCGGCAATGTCCTGAAAGCTTATTTTCGTCTCATTTTTCTGGTACTTATTCCCCTGCCGGAGGTAAGCGTCCACGGCGGAGACAAAGGCGGACCTCGCGGCCTTGTCCGGTGCGCCCCCGTGCTCAAGCCAGCTGGAGTTGTGGTAATACTCGATGAGATTCACGTTGTTTGAGAAGCAGAACGCCGCCGAGA
Source organism: uncultured Oscillospiraceae bacterium (assembly GCA_947630755.1). Taxonomy (GTDB): domain Bacteria; phylum Bacillota; class Clostridia; order Oscillospirales; family Oscillospiraceae; genus RUG626. The sequence goes on from CANRIU010000005.1 coordinate 3,208, forward strand.
GCTTCACCTTGTAGTCCGGCTTGTCCTCCCGGTCCCGGCCCTTCCGCTCGCCCTCGATAAAATATGGGGCCGTGAGGGCGCTGTCCCCGGCAAGCTCCGCGACATAGTCGAGTATTCCGTGCTCGTACAGATACTCCGTCTCCTCAAATTTGCTCCCCGCCTGAAAGCGGAACACAAATTTGACGCCGGGGTTCACGACCGACTGCTTTTTCAGCACGTCCTCGAAGTACTCCCGGGGAATATTCGTGTCGGTAAAGACCTCCCGGTCGGGCCGCCACTTCATCGAAGAGCCGGTCCGCCGTCCGCCGTAGGGCTCGGATTTAAGGCCGCCCACGTTCTCCCCCTTTTCAAAGTGGAGGGAGTATTTCTTCCCGTCACGCCACACGGTCACGTCCATGTACTCCGAGGAGTACTGCGTGGCACATGTGCCAAGACCGTTTAAGCCCAGTGAGTACTCGTAGTCCCCGCCGTCGGTATTCTTGTATTTTCCCCCGGCGTAGAGCTCGCAAAAGACAAGCTCCCAGTTGTAGCGCTTCTCCACCGGGTTCCAGTCCACGGGGCACCCCCGCCCGAAGTCCTCCACCTCGATGGAGCCGTCGGAGTACCGGGTGAGATTTATCACCGAGCCGTGTCCCTCTCTCGCCTCGTCGATGGAGTTTGACAATATCTCAAATACAGAGTGCTCGCACCCCTCCAGCCCATCGGAGCCGAAAATGACGCCGGGGCGCTTGCGCACCCGGTCAGCGCCCTTGAGCTGGCTTATGCTGTCGTTGCCGTATTCCGCTTTCGCACCTTTTCTCATGCATTTCACCTATATATTGTGTTGTTTCTTAGTATAACCGATTTATTATACCATATATTTTGTATCAATGCAAGATGTTTCCTGCATAGTGCATGAGGGCAAAAAAACTCTCCTCTTTTACACTGACAAAGAGGAGAGTTTTTTCATTTTGCCTCAAAGATATGTCGCCCCGCGGCGCTCAAGCTCCGCGGCCACTTCCCTGCCATTGACTGCCCCGGCGGCTATGTTGCGCTCCAGCGCCATCGCGGCCGCCACTCCCGCGGCCTCGCCCAGAGCCCGGCAGGTGTACTGTATCCGAAACGCCGACTGGGCTATGAAGTCAGCTCCGATGCATCTGCCCGCCACAAGGAGATTATCAAATCCCCGCACTGTCAGGCACCTGTATGGCACCTCATACCAGGGCCGGGCGCTGTCGGGCTCCACCGCGCTGTGCTCAAGGCTCGTCCCGTGGATGTCCACGGGGTAGGCCGACTGGGCGACCCGGTCCGGGAATTTCCGAAGGCTTACCACGTCCTCCCCGGTGAGGATATAGTCCGTGGCGATCCTCCGGCTCTCCCTCACGCCCACCATGGAGGCGATTTGAGAGACGTAGGCGTTCTCAAAACCGGGGAAATATTTCCTGTAAAACCTCATCTGGCGACTTATTGCCTCCCGGCCCATTATCGCGGCCCGGGTCAGCTCCTCCGGGTCCGTTGCGTCGGAGAGCTCCGGAAACTCCGGGTGGTTCATCGCCAGCGTGTCGGGCCTTCCGGGAACGCCGAAGGTCTGCCAGTAGGCGAGGTCCGATTCGTTGAGGTCCCCGGCTTTAAGGGCGCTTTCAAATACAGGCGATAGGGCGCAGCCGCCGTCACTTGTCACGGCCGCATACGCAAGCCGCCCGCCTCCCGCGCCGTATGCGGTGTGGTGAAGACCCGATCTCTCCGCCATCTCGTCGAGAAACGCGGAAAATCTGCCCATGTCCACGCCGCCCACCATGTAACGGAGGGACATGGGCTGATTTTTCCCCGTCTCCGGGTGGCCCCGGCGGTAGTCCGCCCCGGCGAAGGCGCAGACATCCCCGTCGCCCGTGCAGTCGATAAACATGTCCCCCTCCACACGCTCAAGCCCCCGCTTGTCGGCAGCGGCGAGCCCTGTGACGTGACCGGAGTCCGCGTCGGCGCCGCACACATTGACGCCGTAGATGATATGCACCCCGGCGTCCAGGCACATCCGCTCAAGCTTAGTTGAGAGCACCAGCGGGTCGAAGGCCCGGGATGTCCCGACGCGCTTTGTGAGGTATGAATTAACCACACCCCCCGGCATCCGCCCGGACATCATTGGGGTCACAAGCGCCTCCGTCGCCGTCCCGCCTGGAGAGCTTGCGCTCTCTATGAGGAGCACCTCCCGCCCGGACTCCGCCGCAGCCACAGCCGCGAAAACCCCCGCCGTCCCGGCGCCGCAGACAACTATCTCCGAACGCGCCAAAAGCGGTAAATCTCTCATTTTCTCTCCTCCCCTTTCAAAAATCTCTCCGGATTTCTCCCCATTATCCCGTCCCTCAGCTCCCCGGGCACATTGATTACCGCGCTCTCCAGACACTGAAGCGGCGACATCGACCCGAAAACGAGCCTGTCCGCGGGAAAGGCGCACACCTCGAAGGGAAACAGATCATGGCAGAGCCCCGACGTGTCCGCCCAGACATTCTCCGGCGGGTCCGGCAGCATATCCAGCTCCCCCCGGTAAAATCCCGTGAACAAAAACCGGGTCTCCGGCGTTTTCGACGCAAGCTCCGCCCATTTGAGGATGTCCACCTCACGCTGACGCAGGAGGTACTCAAGCCGCCTGTCCTCCAGCCGCGCTGTCAAAAGCACCGGAAGCCCCAGCTCGCCCGCAAGGCGCGCAAGCTCCGAGGCCCCGGGGCACTCATAGCCGTGTATCCCCGGGTAGAGCCTCACCGCCCCGGCGGACCCTGCGTGGCGCTCAAGCTCCGCCGCGGCGTGGGGAAGGTCGGGATTTACGCAGACCGCCGCCCTGAATCCCTTCTCCCTCAGAAGCTCCGCCAGCTCCCCGTCCGCCTCCCAGGGGTCGTTATAAAAAATCGCGTCAAGGCTGGATATTAGCCCCCCGCCTATGCCGTATTTTTTCAAATGCTCAAGCTCCGCCCCGATTTCGCCGTTTCTCAGCCTCCGAAAGGGCCAGTGCCCGGCGAAGGCCGACAGGTCATAGTACATCCGAAAGTCCCCCCTTCGGGAAAAGCTCCGCCGCGTTGCGCCGTAATATGAGCTCCAGCTCCCCCTCCGAGAGCCCCGCGCCCAGCGCCTGCCCCAGGCTCATGGCGCAGGCGCCGGGCATATCCGTCCCGAAAAGTATCCTCCCCGCCCCCAGCATCGATACGGCATAGGGCAGGTCGTCCTCCCGGCAGTTTGAGCCCGAGAAGTCCGCCCACACGTTGGGGACATCCCGGATAAGCGGCACCCCGTGGTAGCAGTTGCCCCCCAGGTGCGCCATTATGAACCTCACCTCCGGGAATCGAAGCGCCGCCCGGCGGAGCTCCGCCGCCGTGGACTCCCCGGGGAGCATCCCCGCCGTCTTGGCGTAGGTGTGGACGAGCACGGGCACGCCCTCGTCGGCGCAGTAGCGGTAGAGCCTGTCGCAGCAGGCATCGTCGCACCGGCGCGACACCCACAGCTTCATCCCCAGCATCCCCTGCTCCTCCACGCCCCTTTTCAGAACGTCCAGGGCGTTGCCGTGCTCCGGTGAAACGGTGACGTACCCCCGGAAAATACTCTCCTCCCGCAAAAGCGCCCCGGTCATGTCGTTGAGCTCCCGGACCTCCTCCTCGTCCGGGACGTGGCTGCCCAGAGCGGAGACAAAAATGGCGCCTATCCCGAATCTCTCCGCGGCGCGCAAAAGCAGGGCGGAGTCCTCACGGACCCTGCCCCGCCATATGTGCGCGTGAATATCGATTATCTTACCCCTCATTTTCTCCGCCCCTGACAAGAAGCTCCCTGAGCCTCGGGAAGAGCTCCCGGGCTGACCATGTGACAAGGAGCGCCGGTCCCAAAATAAGGAACCCCAAAAACGTGACGCTTATCCACTTATAGAGCACCGCGATAAACAAAAGGTGCACCAGCGTCACCAAAATCCCCTTTTTTCCCGAGAGAGGTATCATAAAAATGGCGTTTTTCCATATCTGCGTGAGCTTCAGATCCACAAGGGCGACCTGGGAAAAGGCGAGTATGGAGAACTGCATCAGCACATACGCCCCCAGAAACAGCGTGACCAGCATCCACGCGGGCCTGTTCGTCATGAAAAGCGTCAGCACGATGATGTACAAAAAGGGCAGCATCACCGCCATAGTCAGGCACCCCTGGACAAAATTCGCCCTGTAGCTCTGCAAAAACGTCCTGCGCCCTCGGCTCGCGTCCATGGAGCAGTAGCGAAAGGCAATGTCATACTCCGCCGCGATGGCCGGGCCCGCGGGTATGAGCAGCAGGAAAAAGCCGATGAACGCGGCGGAGCCCCCCGCCGCGAGGAACATATACGCGCAAAAGAGACTGGGCAGGAAAAACAGTATGAACCCGAAATTCCCCACAAATATTTTAAAGAAATTGTCAAGTATAGGCCTCTCCTTCTCCGGCGCATAGGGATTAACGGAGCGGCGGCGCTTGCGCTTCACCTTTTCCAATGAAATACCTCCTTTACGCATATACGGCGACGGGGCCGATCATCCGCCCATGAACCGGCCCTACGCGCTTATTTAAGCCCAGATGTGGTGGCGATACCGCCAAGGAACTGCTTCTGGCAGATGAAGAAGATGATGATAAGCGGTACCGTGAACACGGAGTTAGCCGCCATCAGCAGCTCCCACTGGGTCTTCGCGGACAATGTGAAGGACTTAAGTCCAATGGCTATGGTGTACTTCGCGGAGTCCTGAATATAGATCAGCGGTCCGGAGAAGTCGTTCCAGCAGCCGACGAACACCAGCACCCCGGCGGTGGTGAGAACAGGCCCGCACAGGGGGTAGATGATGCTGAAAAGTATCCTCAAATCGTTTGCCCCGTCTATTCGCGCCGCCTCAACAAGGCTGTTGGGCAGGCCCTTCATAAACTGCCGCATGAGGTATATGTAATACGGCGTGCCGAGGAAGAAGGGCAGAATCAGCGGGACATAGGTGTTGACAAGGCCCAGCTTGCTCCAGGTGATGTACATGGGTATCTGGGTTACCTGTCCGGGGATCATCATGGTGGCGAGAATAATGGGGAAGATGACCTTTGCGCCCTTCCAAGGCACCATGGTGATGGAGTAGGCGACCATCGGCGTCACCAGCAGCACGCCCAGCACCGGCGTGAGGGAGGTGACAAGGGTGTTCTTTATGTATGTGCCGAAGTCCACTATCCGGAACACCTTCGCGTAGTTGCCCCACTGGGGATTGTCGGGTATCCACTTTATGGGGAACTCCATAAGTCCTGCGTTGGCCTTCAGGGACGTGGAGAGCATCCACAAAAGGGGCATTATGAAGATGAAGCACAGGCACACAAGGAAGACGTACTTTATGACGTTGACGACAAAGCGCTTGAGCATAAGCAGCGGGGAGGTTTTTCTCTTAGTCATATGTCATACCTCCTTATTCGATGTCGTAGGAGACCATCTTGTTGCTCACCTTCATGGCCACAAAGGTGACGATCATGACGATAACGAACAGCACCATCGCCAGCGCGCAGGCGTAGCCCATGTGCAGGTAGTCGAAGGCCTCCCGGTACAGGTTTATCGCGTAAAACAGCAGTGAATCCGATGGCCCTCCTCCCGTTACCTGCGAGGTCGTGGTGAACATGTTGAACATGAACGCCTGAGTGAAGTACTGGAACATATTGATTATGCCCATGATGAACTGGAACTGAATGGTGGGGCTTATGAGGGGGATGGTTATCCTCCAGAATCTTGTCCAGCGGTTGGCGCCGTCCAGCTCCGCCGCCTCATAAAAGTGCGTGGGCACGCCCCGCAGGGCCGCGAGCCCTATGACCGCCGTGCCTCCGCAGCCCCAGCAGCCCATGATGATAAGCGTCATCTTGGTCCACTTGGGGTCGTTTATCCAAGACGGCGGCTTGAAGGAGAAGGGCAGGAAATCCTTTACCGCCTGGGGGATGATGGAGTAGAACTCCTTCAGTCCCTGATTGACGATACCGTAGCGGGAATTCATCAGCCACATGAAAAGGAGCGCCGAGGCCATGGAGGGAACCATCGCCGGGATGTAGAGGATAGTGCGCACCAGCGGCATACCCTTGGCCTTTATGTTCATGACAAGGGACATGAGCATGGCAAAGCTTATCGATATTGGAAGGCCGATAATGACCATGTATGCCGTATTCTTGAGGCTCTTTATGACGTACTTGTCCTGTACAAGGTTAGTGTAGTTGTCCAGTCTCACCCAGTTGGGGGAGCGGAAGGAGTTGAAATCTGTAAAGCTGTAATAAATTGCCGAGCATATGGGGTAGATTTTAAAGCAGCAGAAGCCAATTATCCACGGAAGGGCAAAGCCGAAGCCTATCCAGAAAAAGCGTCTCTGGCGAACGCTCTTTGTGTGCTTCTTCTCCAGCGTCGGCTCGCCTGTCGACGCGGCGGACCTGATCTTCTTTGCCAATCAGCTCACTCCTTTCTGTGTTTCTCTATGCCGGGATATGGGGGAAGCGGGCAGGTCATCCCCACCCGCCTCCCCGTGGTAAATCAGAAGGACGATATGAACGATTTGATACGCGCCTGATTACTTCGCCTGATAGCTGAAGGGTATGTAGGGATTCTCGTTTGCCAGGGGCTGAATGTCGGCGACGATGGCCTCAACAGCCTCCATCGGGGTCATGTTGCCCGCGAAGACCTCTCCGGAGTAGGTGCCGAGGGCGTTGATGTACTCATTGACATAAGCGCAGGTGGGGAAGCTCTGGAGGGGGACATTGGCGAACACGTCGCACAGGAATTCAAGGTTCTTCTTGACCTGAGCGCCCTCATCCGGGTTCTCCTTGGCGGCGGCGATCTGGTCGCCGAGGTCGCCGGCAAGAGCCGCAAGGGCCTGCTTGTGGGCGTAGAAGGAGCCGTTGTTGTTCTCGCCGAGGGCAAACTCCACGGCGGTCTCGGGGCTGGTCAGGGACTGGAGGACCTCCCAGGTCTCATCGGGGTGCTCGGTACGGGCATTGACCTCCCAGACGTTGCCGCCCAGCATCGCCATCTCGGTGCCGCCGGTGACGTTGGGGAACAGGCCCATGCTCCACTGAACATTGGAGAGATTGTTGGCGGGGTCGTTGACGAGCTTGGCGAAGGTTCCGGCAAGGCCCTCGGAATTCCAGCGCATCGCAAGCTCACCGGTGAGCACGGGGTCGGAGGCGGAGGCGCGGTTGCCGGAGACGGTGGAGGCGAAGTCCTGAACGGTCAGGTAATCCCAGCCGAACTCGTCCTCATAGAGCTTGTAGACGGACTGGATCCACTCGAACATGTAGGCGACAGCCTCTTTGTCGGCGGGGACGGTCACGCCGTCATCGGCGATCCACTGGGTGTTGAAGACGGCGGGCATCATAACGGTGTCGAACCAGGGCATGTTGGGCAGGAGGCCCAGACGGGCGATGTCGCCGTTCTCATCGGCCTTGGTGCAGTCCTTGATGCACTGGAGGAGCTCGTCGGTGTTGGCGGGGTGATGATCCCAGCCGCACTCGGCAAGGATGTCGTCACGGTAGAACATGACGGTGGTGGTGATGGAGTTGGGGACGCTGTAATACTTGCCGTTGAAGTTGCAAAGCGCCAGGACGCTGGGAACGAAGTCGTTGAACCACTCGGCGGGAGCGGCGTCATAGTAGGGGGTGAGGTCCAGAAGTCCGCCCTCGTTGGCCCATGTGGGGGCGTTGTTCCACTGGTTCATGAAGATGTCGGGAGTGGAGCCGCCGGCGATAGCGGTCTGGGCATCGGTGGCGGACTTGGCTCCGGTGACGGTGACATGGATGTTGGAGTGGGTGGCGTTGAACTCCTCAGCCCACTTGGTGTAGTAGTAGTGGGGGGCGCCGTTCTCGGTGGTCTCGCCGAACTGGTGCCACACGGTCACTTCCACGACCTCGCCGGGATCGGCGGGTGTCTCAGGAGTGCTGGGAGTCTCGGGATTGTTGGGAGTCTCGGGCGTGCTGGGTGTATTGGGCGTGCTGGGTGTGTTGGGTGTGTCGGGCGTATCCGGGTTGTCACTCCCGCCGCAGGCGGCGAGGGCGAGGACCATGCAGAGAGCCAGAACGACCGCGAACAGCTTCTTCATCTTTTTCACAATAGTTCCTCCTTAAAAAATTAATTTCGTCTTTATTCAGGCTATCCTCTTTGCCTGTATTTACATTTTAACAGCATCTTACCCAAATGTCTTGACAAATCATCCTAAGAATCACGCAATTTGTACAATGGTGTGTATTCTTTTACCAATTACTCAAAATATCATACACCGTATCCCGGAGCTTCGGATGGAGTATCTGTATCGACAGGCCGGACTCGCACATGGCCTCGGCGAAAAAAAGCGCCAACTCATTTGCCGGGTCCACGAGACAGTACGCCCCGGCGTAGCCGTCCCAGCCGAACTCCCCGGCGGGGACGCCGCTTGCACCCCTCTCTACCCGCACCCGCACACCGAGGCCGTAGGAGTAGTCCCCCCTGGTGGCGGGGCTCTCCGCCTGGAATTCCCCTCTCAGCGCCCCCAGGGCGTCGGAGGACATGAGCTTCACGCTCTCCGGTCTCAGGAGCACATAGCCGTTTTTCGCCCTTCCCCCCAGTGACAGCGCGGTGATCAGCTTCATGTAGTCGTCCACGGTGCTCATAAGCCCCGCGCCGCCGGACTCATACTCCGGGGAGAACCTGAATTTGTTGTGCTGCCCGTAGGGCCTTATGCTCCCCGGCCCCAGGTGAAGATACTGTGTGGACAGCCGCGCAAGCTGTTCCCCGGTCGGGAAGAAGGTTGTGTCCTCCATCCCCATCGGCTCCGTTATCTCCCGGCGTATGAGCTCACTCAGCGGCATCCCGGATGCCTCCGCCAGGACCGCCCCCAGCACGTCGTGGCACAGGCTGTAGGCGAAGTGCTCCCCCGGGTCAAAGCCGAAGGGGTCCTCCGCCAGCGCCGCAGCCAGTTTCCTCGTGGAGCGCCGCCCCTCCCGGAGCGCCCGCCTCACCGCCGGGCGGTCAAGCTCGTAGTCTAGCCCCCCGGTCATGTTAAGGAGGTGGCGAACAAGCAGCGCGCCCTTCGCCGGGCGCACCCTCTCCCCCTCCCGCACGGTTATGTCCGCAAACTCCGGAAGGTACCGGCTCACAGGCGCGTCAAGGTCTATCAGCCCCCGCTCCAAAAGCCTCAGCGCCGCGGTGACGGTGAAGAGCTTCCCCGCGGAGTATATCCAGTATGTGTCCCGTGCCGACACGGGCCGTTTGCTCTCCAGATCTGCGTACCCCGCCATGTGGCGGTAGACCGTCTCCCCGCCCAGCGCCAGGGCGCAGTCGCACCCGGGTATGGAGTACTCCGGGTAAAGACTGTCAAGGAATTTTGTGAGCCTGTCAAATCTGTCCATTTTTTCCCTCTTTTCTCAAATACGGACCCAATAATATTGGGTCCGTATCTGTCAGCTTATATTCTTTTTCGCCGTGGTCCTGTACTCCCTCGGGGATATTCCCCGGAGCTTTTTGAATGTCCGTGAGAAGTGCGTCGGCTCGTGGAAGCCCACGTTCTGCCCTATCTCGATTATGGACAGGTCCGTCTCCCTCAAAAGCGTCATCGACTGCTCGATCCGCTTCTCCATCAGGTACTCCACAAACGTCTTCCCCGTGAGCAGCTTGAAGATGTAGCAGAAATACGTCTTTGACACCATGGAGATCCGGCACATCCCCTCCAGCGTCAGGGGCTGGTCGTAGTTTTCGTCGATGTACTTCACCGCCAGCTCCACCATGCCCCGGTATTTGTCGAAAACCTGATTTGCCTCCCCGCCCTCTCCGGTGCTGCCGTACTCTCTCGCGAATATGAGCAGCAGCTGGAGTATCTGGAGCTGAAGGAAATCCTCAAAGAAGTCCGCCCCCCGCTGGTACTCCTCCAGCATGGAGGTCATAAGCCTCTCCACCTGCCGCTGTCCGCTGCGGCTGAAGGTGAGCTTCGGCTGTATGCGGTAAAAGTCGCTCTGGAAAAGCATTGTGAAGGAGATGTTCTGCGTTATCTCCCGTATCTTGTCGTATGGCTCCACGTTGTGGTGGAGAAGGCTCTCCATGTCAAACTCGCAGCATATTATTGAGCTGTCCTCCCCCAGCGTCGTGGAGTGTATCACCTTCGGCGGGATGTAAAACGCGTCCCCCACACTCATGGTGTAGCGCTGCCCCTCCACCTGGTGGACGCAGCTGCCCTGAGTGATGTACCATATCTGGGAGTAGTCGTGGTAGTGGGGCTCAAAGCCCGACTGCCGCGGAGAGTCCATCTCAAAGATCTTGCACATGGAGCTCTTGTCAAAGCCCGCGCTGGAGCGCATGAACCCCGCCGTGTCGAATATGGAGTCCGGCGACACCGTGCGCCTGCGCCGCCGCTCATAGTCCGTGAGCTTGTCCCGGATGAGCTTCCACGCCGCGTCGAACTCCTCCCGGCTCTGGCTCTCCGGCAGAAGCGTCCCGGAGGTGTCCGGTACAAAGCCGAATTTCCGGTAAATGTTTATCGCCCTGTAGTTTCTCGTGTGGGTGAGCAGGAACATCCCGCAGCTCTCTCCCTCGGCCCGGTAGATCTCCACTATCCGCTCCGTGAGGGCGCTGACCAGCCCCCGGCGGAGCATCCCCGGCACCACGCACAGCCAGTGAAGCCGCTCCATGCCCTTCTCGGGCCACAGCGCGGCGGTGGCTACGGCGCGGCGGCGCCTGTCGCAGACGAATACCATCCGGCGCCCGAGCAGCTCCTGCCTCTGGGAAAACTCCTCCTCAAATGTCTTTCGCGCCTCGCCGATGTCGGGAAAGACCCCCATGCTGCACTGTATCTGGCACCATGCATCCTCCATTCCCGGTTTGAAGAACTCAAAGGCATACCCCTCCGGCAGAGGCGCGCTGATGGACAGCGGCTCCATGCACACCATCGCCACAGGGTAATAGGGCATATTCCTCTCCGGCATCCTCTATTCCCTCCTTCAGAAAAAACACTTTTCCGCGTCGGATCCGCCGCGCCCTTGCGGCAGTCCTCTCAAGCGGAGGGCCCCAATTCTCATATAATGTAATTTTACCACCAATTTAAGGATTTTCAATAGTTTTTCGTAAATCCGGGAAAAATTTTTTTCAATTATTTCCGTTTCACGGTGTATTTAGTGAAATAAAGTATCAGTGAATCATTGAAAAAATGCGCCTTTTTCTTTTCGGCGGGTATATTGTTTCCCGCGCAGCCCCCGTCCAGGCCTGTCAAAAACACCATATCATTTTTTGTGTCATTCCCCCGCACTCTTTTTCCGACATTATAAGAAAGGGCGCGGCAAAATTGCCGCGCCCTCCCCCCTATGTCCCTGATCCCCGACCCAGGGTCACTCGTAAGCAATATCAAGGTCCACCTCGAACATCCGCCGCCAGGGCAGTGCCACGGAGACTATCTTTATCCTCCTGCACTCGGAGGACATATAGCTCTCCAAAAAGCTGTTGAGGCGGTTTTCCACACACCTTGCGGCCCTCCCCTGGCGCTCTCCCGCGTCAAAGTAGTCAAGCCCAAGCTTCGGAAGGTCCTCCCGGACAGTGTCCCAGCGGACTATCGTCCCGTAGCCGCAGTCCTCAAGGTATCTCAGGGCCAGAAAGTCCCTGTGTATCTGGTCGTCCCCCTCGTACAGGTACCTCACCCCCTGGGCGATGGCAGTCCCCATGGTGTTGGAGGAGGTGTTCCACCCGGCGTACCCCGCCAGGTCCATCAGCCTCTCCGAGGCGTCCAGCATATCCAGAAGCTCCAGGTCCCCGCCGTTCAAATACGCGTTGTCGCAGATGCTCACCGGCGTGCCCGCGTCCATTCTCCGGCACAGCTCCGCGAAAAACGGGGTGAGCCCCCGCCCCACGTCGTAGTCCGGGTTGAGCCTCGGCTGTACGGCGGCGTTTGTCATGTTCTGGGCCGGAGCCGTGACGCCGAGGATGAAGTCCGCGTCGTCCGGGTCCAGCTCCTCCCGGCAGCCCGCCGCCAGAAGCTGATATTTCACCGTCTCCCCCAGGGGCCTGTCCTCGTAAAGGGGCACCAGCGACTGGGCGCCCACGGCGGCGTACTGTACGAACACCGCGGGGGTGCGGTTCTCTATGGCGTTGCGCATACGGGTGAGGAGCGTCATGCCCAGCTCGTCGGCGCCGGGGTATATGAGCACCCTGTTTTGCAGGCTCTTCTCCCGGACGATGAGCCGCACCTTGGCCTGGTCCATGGCGGTCCAGCCCATGGGCGAGGCGTCGTCCTGGGGTATGCACAGAAAATCTATGCACCCGTCCTCCACATAGTCCAGCACCGCCATGTTCAGCTTCAGGTTCATCTCCCTGCGGAAGAGGTAGTCCCCCAGCTCGTCCGGCGGGATCTCCTCCTCCAGGGCGTCGGCCTCGTCCCTCGCCGCCATGTCGCCGTGGAGGGCCCTCTGGCGGGCGGCGCCCAGCCTGTGTATCCTCTCCCCCCAAACCCCGTAATATTCCGGCTCCTCGTCGTTCACGTTCGTCTTGGGGCAGCGCATTATGCAGTTGAAGCCGTAGACCAGCATATCCGGGTTGTCCTCCCGGAGCTGCCGGAGGAGCGTCAGCCTCTCCATCAGCTCCTCCCGGGTGAGGCTGTGGAGCCTCGACGGTATAAGCCCACCGTAGAGGAGCATGTCCAGTGAAATTATAAGTCCCTCGGCGTCGGAGCACTCGCGGGCGAGAAACTCCCTTATGTCCTCCCAGGCCGCGGGCGTCCTCTTGTCGCCCAGCCGCTCCGGCACAACAAGCTCCAGCGTCCCTCCCCGTGAGAGCATCATGGGGAATTTCAGGTTGCAGGGCCGCTCGTCCAGCGGCAGGAATACTATCTTATGCATGGGGTCACACCCTTTCATTGTGCCGCGGGCTCACCTTACGCCCTGTCGACTTCCTCCATCTTCACAAGTCTCCCGCCCTCACGCCGGGAGACCTCCGCGGCGAGGCCCATGAGGTGGCTCTCCACCGACGCGTCGATGCCCGTGAGGCCCTCCACGCTTCCGGACTCAATAAGCCCGCAAAGGTAGTGCATCATGCCGAAGTCCCCGCCGCCGTGTCCGGCGTACTCCTCCTGCAAAAGCCCTAAGTCAATGACCTCCTCGGGCTCTCCGAAGCGGTGGATAAAGAGCCTGTTCGCGTCCAGGTCCCCCACGATGTCCCCCATCGTCCCCGTGACCTTCACGGAGCGGTAGCATCTCTCAGTGAAGGCCGAGACGGTGAAGGTCGCCAGCACGCCGTTGGCAAACTCCATGTTTATCGTCTGCCTGTCGGCCACGTCGTTGTCGCAGTGGAATACGCATCTGCCGTAGGGCCCTGTGCGCATCGCCTCGTAAAGGCTCTCCTCCGTGGGGTGGTCCACCAGCACGTTTCCGGGCCAGCGCGGGCCGACATGGCGTATGCCGCTCGCCTCGTTCGTTATGTATATCTTCTCCGCGTCGTAGGGGCAGGCGTCCTTCACGGCGCAGTCAAGGCACCGCAGGGCCGAGCCCTCCGGGGCGTTTTCGCTTTTAAAGTAGTCCAGTGACCCGAAGCTCTGTACGCTTACGCACCTGTCCCCGGCAAGCCAGCGCAGTATGTCCATGTCGTGGCAGCACTTCGCCAGTATCATGGGGCTGGACTCGTCCTCCCGGCGCCAGTTGCCCCGGACGTAGCTGTGGGCGAAGTGCCAGTAGGCGACGTGCTCCATGGCGTCTATCGTCTCCAGCCTCCCCACGGTCCCCTCCCGGAGAAGCCGCTCAAGGGTGGAGTAAAACTGCGTATATCGAAGGACGTGGCACACCACCACCGCCCTTTTGCACTGGTGGGCCTTCTCCCGCAGTGCCACGCACTCCTCCGCCGAGGCGGAGATGGGCTTCTCCAGCAGCAGGTGGTATCCCTTCTCCAGCGCAGCCATGGCGGGGCGTATGTGGAGCTGGTCCTGAGTTGAAATGACCATCACATCCGCAAGCCGCGGCGCCGCCAGCATACTGAGGTCCGAGTCAAAGCACATATCCTCCGGCACGCCGTAGCGCTCCCGGAGCATCCTGAGCCTCTCCGGCTTTATGTCCGCCCCGGCGACGACCTTCATCTTGTCCGGGAACGCCTTCGCAAAGGGCGCGTATGCCTCCAGCCCCCTGTTCCCGCAGCCGCATATCGCGACGGTAATGGGTTTTGACATATTGAATCTCCTCCTCAAATGTCTATCTTGCAGGCGGAAACTATCTCCCCCACGGCGTAGCTTCCAAAGAGCGACCCGTCGGGCAGCCTTGTGTAGGACAGCACCTTCTCATAAAGCTCCGGAAGCGTCTCCGCCCCGCCGGAGGCCCAGTCAAGGCACCTGTCCCGGGCCGTGGAGAGCCTTGCCTCCACCGCCCCCAGCCTTCCGTCGATTATCTCAAAGCCGTAGGGCTTGTTCGTGGTATTCCAGAGCCTCCGCCACACAAGCCTCAGCTCCTCCACATCCCCGATGGTCCCCGTGAGCCCCTCGGCAAGCTCCCGCACAAGCTCCCTGTCCCCGGCCCTGACGGCGGGAATGGAGCGCTGGTGCCACAGGCATTTGGATGAGAGCGCCCGGGCAAGCTTTTCGTAAAACTCCCAGAGCAGCGCGTAAGCCCCGCCCTCTCCGGCGTATGAGCCGTACTCCGCCTCCAGCCTTTTGTAGTGGGAGGCCATGTCCATCCCCGCCGTGTCGTCGGCGTAGAGCTGCACGAGGGGGTCCTGATACAGCAGGAACTTCGCGGCGTTCACCGGCCGCATGGGCCCGGCCTTCATCCCGGGCACGGTGTTGAACCGCGACAGCGCGTAAAATCTCTCAAGCTCCCCGCCGCAGCACGTCTTAAGGCGCTCCGCCATCCATCCCTCGTCATACCCGCCGGTGTACTCAAACTCCGCGTAGAGCTGCATACCCGCCAGGGACGCCAGGATGTTCGTCTCCGCGCCGTTGTCTCCCCAGGCGCACCCCACGCAGAAGGGCACGCCCGCCTCCTTCGCGGCCTCCAGGCCGCTCAGTGAATTTGCCAGCGCCTTTTTGTAGTCCGGCGCGGGACCGGACCATGTCCAAAGTCCCCCGGCGAACAGTGTCTCGCCCCCCAGCAGCCTGTGCTTGCGGAGCATCTCCGCATGTTCCTCTTTTTTCTCGTGGTAGTAATCCCAGTACATTATCCCCACGTCCGGGAGGGCGCTGGCAATTGACTCCGGGGTGGGATCCCCGGTGTCGTAATAGCCGCCTGTGGGCGAATCAGGTCTGAAAAACATATCTCCCCACATCATGGGCTTAAGGCCCATCTCGACGCACATATCCCGCACGCGCTTTAAATGGCGGCGGATTATGTCGTGGGGCGGCTCGTAGCCGTGGATGGTCACATGCCGTCCGAGGCCGATGCCGTGGGCCTCGTCCATGCCGATGTGTATCCTCCTCGTGCGGTAGGGCGCGCTGGCTGCCCGGAGCATTGCGGCGATGAATTTGTACGTCTCCTCGTCGTCGCACAGCAGCACCTCGCCGTTGTCCATGAATTTCTGCATCTCGGGCCAGCGCAGGGCGCGGTTCAAGTGCCCCAGCGTCTGGATAAAGGGTATGAGCTCTATCCCCAGCGTAAAGGCGTAGTCGTCAAGCTCCGCAAGCTCCTTTTGCGTGTACCTGCCCCGCATGTATCCGAAGTACGGGTACTCCGGCACCTCGTATGTCTCCTCGGTGTACATCATAGCGCAGTCCATGCCCATGAGGGCCATTTTCCGCAGCACCGCCTTCAGCGTTGGGATATTCGGCACGGCGTTTCGCGAGGCGTCCACCATGTACCCCGTCTCAAAGCAGGACCGCTCTGCGCGCTCCATATCCTCCCCGTCCCGGAGCTCTGCGAGCAGGGATATGGCCCTGTATGCGTGGACAGGCTTTGCCCAGCCTATCCTTATCTCCCCGCCCTTTTTGCGGACCTCCGGCCCGGGGGCGCGGAAAAGCTCCACCTCGGCGCCGGAGCCGGAAAGCTCTATCCCCAACTCCGGCGCAAGCTCCGCCATGGCGGCCTCGAACCTCTCCGGCAGAACGCCTGTGAAATTAAATTTCATCTTTTTCATTTTATCCTCTCGATCTCTTTAAAGAAGCGCCGCGCTGTCCCTGTCGAGGTAGAGCGTCGCGTTATTATGCCGCCGGAGTATGGACGCGGGGCAGCTCTCGGAAATGGGGCCCAGCACCGTGTCCCTCACCGCTCTGGCCTTCGCCGACGCCGGGACGACGCAGAATACCCTCTCCGGCGCGGTGAGCGCCGGGATAGTCAGCGTCAGGGCCGTCCTCGGCACCTCGTCCAGGGACTTGAAGCACCCGTCGTGGACCTGCTGCATCCGGCAAACCTGGTCAAGCTCCACCGTCTTCACCGTCTCCGGGTCGTC
The DNA here is from genome assembly GCA_947630755.1 of uncultured Oscillospiraceae bacterium. Taxonomy (GTDB): domain Bacteria; phylum Bacillota; class Clostridia; order Oscillospirales; family Oscillospiraceae; genus RUG626. The sequence goes on from CANRIU010000005.1 coordinate 19,544, forward strand.
AAACCTGGCCACATGGGGGTCGTTGAAGGCAATGTGCCCGTTCTCCCCGATGCCCATTACGACTATGTCCGCGGGGTATTTTTTCAAAAGCTCCCCGTAGCGCCGCGCCTCCGCCTCCGGGTCCGCGGTGCAGTCCATGCACCGCACCTCCCCGAAGGGCACCCTGTCAAAGAGCGCCCGGCGCAGGAAATTTGCAAAGCCCTGGGGCGCGTCCGGGCGAAGGCCGATGTACTCGTCCATGTGGAAGGCCCTGACCCGGAACCAGTCTATCCTGTCCGACGCCGCGAGGGCGGAGAGCACCTCGTTCTGGCTGGGGGCCGCCGCGAAGATAATGTTGCAGCCGCCCTTCTCCTCAATGACGCGCTCCACCGCGTCCTCGATGTCCGCCGCCGCCGCCCTGCCCATCTGCAGGCGGTTGGGGTAAGTGCGGACCCTGAGCCTGTCCGAAGTAAAGCTCATTCCCAAAACCGCTCACCTCTCATATCGCACCTCACCGTCGGTGAGGACGTACTTTATCTCCATGTCGTCGTCGAAGATCACAATGTCCGCCGCCCTGCCCGGGAGCAGCAGCCCCGTCCTGTCGGCTATCCCCGCCGCTCTCGCCGGGGTCTCCGTCATCATCCTGACGGCCTCCCCCAGAGGCGCGCCGCCGATGGTGCTCATGGTCCTGACAAGCCTGTCGGTGGTGCATATGCTGCCGGCAAAGGCCATCCTGTCCGGCATCTTTGCCACGCCGTCCTCCAGTATCACCCGCTGACCGTTGGCAAGGCTCCCCAGTATGCTCTCTCCCCCGGTCTGTCCCGCCGCCCGCATGGCGTCGGTGACAAGGCAAAGCCGCCTCGAGCCTATGAACCTGTACGCCGTCTCAAGCAGCGGCCCCGGCAGGTGGCACCCGTCGGCTATGACCTCGCTGGTGAGGGAGTCGAGCAGATACGCGCTCTCCAGCACCCCCGCCCGGCGAAAGCCCATGTGGCGTGTTATGGTGGACATGGCGGAGTACAGGTGCGTCACATGGCTGTACCCGTGCCGCACGGCCCTCACAACGTCGTCGTACTGCGCGTCCGAGTGCCCTATGCTTCCGACGATGCCCTTTTGCTCCATCCAGTCGCCCATCTCCAGCGCCCCGGCCCTCTCCGGGGCCACGGTCCAGCGCCGTATGTCGGGGCACAGCTCAAAAAGCGCCCTGTACTCCTCCGGGTCCGGGTCGCGGATGTACGCCGGGTCCTGCGCGCCGCACTGGCTCACCGCCAGATACGGCCCCTCCACATGGACCCCGAAGAATTTGGCCCCGTCACTGAAGCCCTCCCGGCAGGAGTTGTATGTCCTCAGCGCCGCCTCCAGCTCCTCCCGCCCCGCGGCGAGGGTCGTGGGCAGCATCCCCGTGGTCCCGTGGGTGAGGTGCAGCCGGGACGCCCCGTGAAATGCCTCCCGCGTCCCGTCCATGAAGTCGTGCCCGCCTCCGCCGTGAACGTGGATGTCAATGAACCCGTGGGAGAGGTAAAGTCCCCTCCCGTCTATGTACGTCTCCCCGGAAAGGCTCCCCCGGGACCCTATCGCGGCAATTACGCCGCCCTCGATGCCCACCTCCCCGGGGTCGATTATCCCCCCGGAGGCGACAAGCACGTTTCTTATTACTCTCATGGCGATCATCCCCGGATCAGTTAATGAATAAATTTAATGAGCATTCAAAAGCCCCTTAAGCGCCCTGGCGCTCTCCCGCGTGGCCTCCATGCCCCCGTCGGTAAATTCCTCTCCGGAGGGCACTCGCATCTGCTCCTCCGTAAGGGTCTTTCCCTTGCGGTAGTGCGTCTCAAGGCTGAGCCACCCGTCGTACCCGTCGGCGGCGAGCCTCTTGAGCACATCTGCCCAGCCCACAAGCCCCTCCCCGGGGGCGACGCACTCGGGGCCTCCGGCTCCCGGGACCGCGTCCTTCACATGGACGTGGGCGATATACGGCCTCACCGCCTCGTACCCCTCCGGGAACGGTCTCTCCCCCAGCGGGTCGAAAAGGTCGTTTCCCGGGTCGTACACCGCGGCAAAGGCGTCGTCGTCAAGAAGCTTGAGCACCCTCGCGAGGGCCGCGTGGTTCGTGGTGTTCACGCTGGGGTCCGCCTCCAGCGCAAGGCGCTTTCCGCCCTTTTTTATGTCCTCCCGGAAGCCGTAGAGGTGCCCAGCGCAGACCTCCGGCGGCAACGGGCCGCCGGAGGGTGCGAAAAACGCAAACCCCCTAACAAGTCCCGCGCCGAGGATGTCCGCCGCCTCCATGAGGCGCATAAGCTTGTCCCGCTCCCCGGCTCTGTCCTCCGGGGCGCATTTGCAAAAGCTCCCGGCGATGCAGGGGACAAAAAGCCCCTCGCCCTCGAGCCTCCGCCTCCACTCCCGAAGCGTCCCCGTGGGCACGGCGTCTATGGGCATCCCCTCGACGCTCCTGAGCTCCACCCCGGAAAATCCCTCCGACAACGCAAGCCCCACAGCCTCCTCAAAGCTCTGCGTGGCCTCGTCGGTGATAAATGAAAGTCTCATCTTCTCCCCCGCGTCAAAAGCCCGTCATAATCTCACGGGAAGCCCCGTCCTGGAGGACTCGTATATGGCGCATATCACCCGTATCGCGGGTATGGCGTCCTCCGGCGGGAGCATTACCTCCCTGTCCTCCCGGACGGCCTGGGCGATGTCCCGCAGAAGCGTAATGTGCCCGTGTATCGCTATGTTCACGTTGCTGCCGGAGCCGCCCATGGCGCCGCCCACCTTGTCCGGGCGTGCCGGGGCATCGGCCTCGTCAATAAACCTCCACTCCGTTATCCCCTCGTCGTTGAAGGCCACGGTCCCCCTGGAGCCGTGTATGACGAAGGCGGTGGAGAAGCCGGGGTAGGCCGATGTGGCGCTCTTTATGACGCACACGGACCCGTCCTTCATCTGAAGCACAGCCGCCGCCGTGTCCTCCACGTCAATGTCGTGGGCCAGCGTCGCCGCCCTTCCGTAGACGGACTCCACCTCGCCCCCCAGCATCCAGAGTATCAGGTCCACCCCGTGGACACCCTGATTCATAACGGCGCCGCCGCCGTCCAGCTCCCAGGTCCCCCGCCAGTCTCCGCTGTCGTAGTAAGCCTGGTCCCGGTAATATCTCAGGTCCGCCTCGGCAAGGCACACCCGCCCCAGCTTTCCCTCCCGGACGGCGTTCCGGACGGCTATGGCGGAGGGCATGGTCCGGCGCTGGTGGATGCTCTGCATCTTAACTCCCGCGTCCCGGGCGGCCTTCGCCGCCGCCTCTGCCCGCTCCGGCGTTATCTCCAGCGGCTTTTCGCAGACGATGTGCTTGCCTGCCCTCGCCGCCATCTCGCAGATCTGCCCGTGTATGCCGCTGGGCACGCACACGCACACGATGTCCACATCGGGGTCCGCCAGGATCGCCTCATCGTCGTAGTAGACCTTCTGCACGCCGTGCTCTTTGGCGTATTTGTCCGCCCTCTCCGGCACCGTGTCGCAGCAGGCGTAGAGCACGCAGCCCTCGCCCTTGAGGGCCTTCAGCGCCATCGCGTGGGTAAATGCTATGACCCCGCAGCCGATTATTCCAAAATTCATATTTATCCTCCCGGGCGCGCCGCGCCCCAGCCCGTCAAATGCTTTACTTCCTTTTTGCAGGGAAGGCCCAAATCAAAGCGCGTACATCTTCCCCGCGGCGGCGCCGTAGCCCCGCTTAAACTCCGGCCCGTCAAAGCTCGGCCCGTCCTCCGAAAGCTCCGAGAGCTTCACCGCCGCCCCTCCGGCGGCCCTTGACGCCGCCCCGGCGAGGGCGATCTTCACGCTCTCCGTGAGGGCCTCCACCCCCGCGAGGAGGTTCGGCTTCCCCTCCATGAAGTCCGCGATCTGCTCCATGAGCGCGTCATAGAGCCGCCCGGAGTTTATCTTCAGTACAAATGTGTTCTTCGTCGTTATCACCGTCAGCGTGAAGGGCTGCCATGTGCCCGTCATGCAGGTGTAGACGGCGCTTTTACCGTCGGCGAAGGATATATGCCAGCTCTCCGCGTACTTGCCCCCGGCCTCGCCCCGGCCCATGTAGCGCACCTCCCGCGCCCCGGTCCCGAGTAGTCCGCCGATGGCCTCCACAATATGTATGCCGTAGTTGAACTCATCCACTCCCGTGGTTCCGAGGACGGTGATTATCTCCCCCCGCTCAGCTTCCGGCACGGCCAAAAACTCCTGTATCTCGTAGCAGTACCTGGCGCTGGAGGAGCCCAGCACCACCGCGCCCTCCCTTACAAGGCGCTCAAGCTTACGCACGTCCCTCAGATTCCCCACCGCGGGCTTGTCGAGGAACACGGGCTTTCCCGCGTTTATAAAGGGCATCGCGCACCTTATGTGCTCCTCCCAGTCACAGCCCTGGATGAAGCCTATGTCGCACATTCCAGCAAGCTCCTCCAGCGTCCCGCAGCGCCTCTCAAGGCCGTAACGCTCAATGAAGCCCTCAACCTCCTCCGGTCCCCGGAAGGAGTCGTTGTATACCCCCACATATCCCATGCGCCCGGACTTCTTCATGGAGTCTGCAAAGCCCATGGGGTGGGATGTGTCTATGTTTACCGCACCAACTCTGATCATCACGGTATCCTCCCATAATCTGTATATTGTTTCCCTGCGGCGGATCTGTCCGCACACATTTTCCCACACTGTAATTATATAACTACCCTGCACAATTTTCCTGTTTAATTGTCCAGCTTTTATTGCAATTTATCAAATTATCTACCACAACGGGACCCATTTGTGTTATACTTGACAAAAATCTCAAATTGGAGGCCCGCGCCATGCCTGACTTTGACAAGCTTGCCGAATATATCGACACTCTCTCCCGGGATTTCGACATCCCCGCGTCCTCCTGCGCCGCGGCTCTGGAGGGCGAGGTCGTCTGGTCCCACTGCTCCGGATTCTCCGACGAGGCCCGCACCCGCCCCGCCTCCATGCGCGACACCTACTGGCTCTACTCCGCGACGAAGCTCTTCACCTGCGCAGCGCTGCTGCGCCTTGTGGAGCGGGGCCTTCTCTCCCTCGAGGACCCCGTCTCCAAATATCTCCCGGAGTACGCCCGCCTCACCGTCCGGGAGGGCGATTCCCTCCGCCCGGCGAGGGGGCCCATGCTCATCCGCCACCTCTTCACCATGACGAGCGGCCTTGACTACGACCTTCAGCGCCCCGCCCTGAAGAACGCCCTCTCCCGCCCCGGGGAGCTCACCACCCGCTCTCTCGCCCGTGCCCTCGCCCAGGACCCCCTGCGCTTCGACCCGGGGGAGCACTTCCTGTACAGTCTCTCCCACGACGTGCTCGCCGCCGTAGCGGAGGTGATCACCGGGCAGCGGTTCTCGGAATATTTAAACGACAGCATCATCCGCCCCCTGGGCATGGTCGACGTCACCTTCCACCCCACCTTAGAGCAGCTCTCCCGCCTCTCGGCCCAGTACGCCCACGATTACAGGACCCCCCGCGCCACTCCCATAGGGCAGAAAAACACCTTCAACATCTGCGACGGCTGGGAGTCCGGCGGCGGCGGGCTTCTCGGCACGGTGGAGGACTACATCAGGCTCCCCGCCGCCCTCGCCAACGGTGGCAGGGCAGGTAACGGCTGGCAGGTCCTCCTCCCCGAGACTATACGGGCGATGTCCGCCCCCCGGCTCTCCCGGGTCCCTCTTGAGGATTTTCGCCGCCGCAGCCCGGCGGATCTCGCCCACAGCTATGGCCTTGGCGTCCGCGTGCTCACGGACCCCGGCCGCAGCACCGGCAGCCCCGGACAGTTCGGCTGGGACGGCGCCGCCGGAGCATTTGTAATCGTCGACCCCGCCCACCGCGCCGCCCTCTTCTACGCCCAGCACGTCTGCACCTCCTATGTCACCTACCAGCAGATCCACCCGACCCTCCGCAGGCTCTTTGCCGAGGCCCTCAACAATAAATAAAAAAGCGCAAAAAATCGCCGCAGGGGCTGTTGCCCTGCGGCGATCATATTGTCGAAAAAGCCCTTCGGGCTTTTCCGGCACAGCTTATCTCTTTCCCTTCATGGCGGCAATGAGCTCCCCGGCGTCGGGGAACGCGTCGCCGTATATCCTGTGCATCGCCCCCAGGCACTGGGGAAGCCCCTTGACAAGGGTGTTCACGCCGTACCTCGTGCTCAGCGTCACGTTCACTCCGCACTGTGTGAGCGCCCACTGGCTGAGTATGTCGTACCCCCCACCCGGGTAGGCCAGCACGTCCACCCGCTCCCCGGTGACGGCCTCTATCTGGCTGCGGCTGCGTTCGAAGTCCTTCTGAAGCGCCCGGACGTACTCCTCCTCGTCCTCGTCCTCAAACCTCAAAAGCGTCTCCCGCACATGCCCCCCCGTCTCGAATGGCGGCCACTGGTGCATATCGTATGTGTGGCTCTGTATGGATATGACGCCGGAGCTTGACATCTCCGCCATCTCCTCCTCGTCAAAGTGGGGCGTCATAACAAATTCCGTGTCCTTGTAAAACTCCTTGTGCCCCACTGAGACGCCGATGACGAATATCGTCGCCCTCATGCCGTACTTCTCCAAAAGCGGGTATGCGTACTCGTAATTTGAGTAGTACCCGTCGTCAAAGGTTATGACGACGCACTTCTCCGGAAGCTCCGTCCCCCGGTAAACATAGTCCTCCAAGTCCCTGAAGGTCACGCTCTCGTACCCGGCCTTTCTGAGCGCCGCGAGCTGGCCCTCCAGCATGGACACCGTCGCCCCCTCCTCGCCGTCGGGCACGATGTTGTGGTACACAAGTATCGGCACGTCCTTCGTCCACTCGTCTGTCCGGGGCCGGGAGGCGAAAACCGCGTCGTTTCTCTCCACAAGCTCCACTGCGTTCTCCCGGGTCACATACACCCCGAAGTCCTCCGGGACATACACATCCCCGTTTCCGAACATCCTCGCCAGAGCCATGGACCCCACGCAGTTGCGAAAATGGGTGAGATCGTAAAAATACCTCGGCTCCGTGCTCACGCTGCTTATGGAGAAGTCCCAGTAGTCCGTGACCTCGGCAAGGGAGGTGTAAAACTCCTCCGCCTCCTGCCTGTCCACGCCCTGCATATACCCCGAGTACACCGGCCCGCAGACCACGATAAGGTTGACCCCAGCCTCATCGCACATTTCCTTTATCCTGACAAGGCTCTCCATCGCCTGCGCCGTCTTTTTCAGCGGCACATGGTAGGTGGGGTAGTCCGCAAAGCCGCTGTACTGCTCTATGGCCTCGTACTCCTCAAGGCCGCTTATTGGCTCCGCGTCCCGCTCCCGCTTGTCGTAGCAGCCCGTCTTTACGTCAAATACGTCGTAGGGCTCCGCCAGAAGCTCGTCCTTGAAGAAGCTTCTCACCTTGTCTATGGCGTAGTTTGGGTCAAGGAACAGATACTTCCAGTAAAACGCCGCCAGGGAGCTTTCGTCCACCCGGGCGTGCATCGCCCCCGTCAGGTTGTCAATGCCCGGGTCGTCGTAGGTGTGCCCGTTGTCGATGTACACGTTCAGAAGTATGTTTTTGACGGTGTAGTTTTTGATTATATATCTCACAAAATCCTCGGAGTCCAGCATATCCGCCCCGTAGGTGAAGAGATTATAAAACCTCGCGTCCATATACTCGTCAAGCTCCTCCACCGGGAAGGAGCTGGTGGAGGAGCAGCCGATGATGTATGAGTCGTACTCGTCGCAGTGCCTGTCAAGGTACTCTATCTTCCCCACCCTGGGGTTCAGCGTCTGGCTGTAGGAGTCCCAGTGGAATATCACGTCCCCGAACACCCCGAAGGGGTCCACCAGCACGTTGAAGGCCAGCGTCAGAAGCCCGAAGGCGAGGACGGTGCACACAAAGGCGACAAGCCATTTTTTTGAGCTCACTTCACACCCTCCTCATATTCGCCCGTAGATAAACTCCCCGGCGCCGCTGCCCGCGCTTATCACCCCGAAGATGAGTATCACCGCAAGGGGCACGGCGATGGCGAGCCACTGGACGAAGGCCCCCCGCTTTGCAAGGTACGCCCGTATCCCGACTCCCCGCTCCTCGATATACTCCGCCGCCAGCACCACGGCGCAGCCCGCCGCCACCAGCGCCAGATCAAAAAAGCTCATGCCAAGCCCCGTCACCACCCCCGGAAGCTCCCGGAGGCGCAGGTCAAAGACGGACCTTTTGAGCATCACAAGTGACATCTTGAGCCACGGCGCCCTTGTCAGGTACCGCCCGACGAACACCACAAGGGATGTCCTCACAATGCAAAAGGCCCTGTAAAGCCCGCCGCTCTCATTCACCTTCAGCGCCTTTTTCACCCGCGTGTAAAAGGGCGCAAGAAGTATGGACGATGTGATTATCGCCCCGTTATAAAGCCCGTAGGCGAGGAACGTCAAATTCGCCCCGTGCCATATGCCGATTATGAAGTAGACAATAAACGTCGCCAGCGACGTGGGCAATATCCTCCCCAGCTTCCCGCTCAGGTGCTTTCTTGAGAATCGCCCCAGCGCCGCGAAGGGCTTTGACAGGCTCAGGGGATAGAACACATAGTCCCGCATCCACCCGCCGAGGGTCATGTGCCACCTGCGCCAGAACTCCGCCAGCGACAGGGAGAATATGGGCCGCCGGAAGTTTTCCGCCATATTAATGCCGAAAAGCCCCGCCGTCCCCCGGACGATGTCTATCCCTCCGGAGAAGTCGCAGTAAAGCTCGATGGTGTACATCAGCACCGCAAACACCGACGCGCACCCGGGGTACGCGCCCGCGTTGGCGTACACCGCCCCCACAACTGTCCCGGCGCGGCTAGCAATGACCAGCTTTTTGAAATACCCCCACATCATGAGCTGTATGCCGTCCCGGACCTCGTCCGTGTCCGGCCTTCTCCCGGCAAAAAGCTGCGGTGCCAGATGCTCGAACCTGTCTATCGGCCCCTGGACCATCTGGGGGAAGAAGCACACAAAGAGAAGATACCTGGGAAAGCTCCGCTCCGCCGCCGTCTTGCCCCGGGACACATCCGCCACATAGCCTATGGACTGGAAGATGTAAAATGAGATGCCCATCGGCACCACAAGCCCCAGCGCGGGAAGCCGGAGGAAGGCCAGGCTCTCCGACACGAAGTCCCAGTATTTTATGGCGAAAAGCATCCCGAAATTCACGGCGCAGGCCGCCCCGGTGACGAGATGCCGCCTCCTGTCGTGGGACCTTTTTGAGCTCCGGCGCTGCTCGCCGTCCATAGCCGCCCGGCGGTCGTTCTCCCGCTGGAGCAGAAGGGCGGCAAAATATGTGGTCACTGCCGTGACCGCCATATACGCCGCGGCGGCGGGTCCCCCCGCCGCGTAAAATATTACGCTCGCCGCCAGCAGCGCCCACCATCTCACCCTCTGGGGAAGCACCCGGTAGACCACCGCCAGCAGCGCAGCAAAGCCCGCAAAGGCGAAGGACGTGATGGACATTACTTCTCCCTGGCCCTGTTTACAAGCTCACAGATGGTCTCCGCACTGGCGAAATTCTCCGGCACCAGGTCGTCCACATCTATCTGCACGTCGTAGGCCGACATCAGCTCCGAGACTATCATCACGATGTCGAGGCTCGTCAGTATCCCGTCCTCCACAAGGTCCTTCTCCGTCTCAAAGTCCACTCCCGGACACACGCTCTGAAGTATCCCGATAAGCTCGTCCATTTTGCCAAATCATCCTTTCATCAAAACCTGGGACGTATATCCGTCCCGGCAAAAGCCTCTCTTCTCATATACCGCCAGCGCTGCGGCGTTCTCCCGACCGGTCCAGACGGTGAGCCCCGCCCCGGGGTATTTTCCGATGAGCGCGTCCACCAGCTCCCCGCCGATGCCCTCGCCGCGAAATGACCTCTCCACCGCGAGCTGCCGTATCTCCCCCCGCCGTCCGGCAAGGGAGAACCGCAGCACCCCCGCGATAACGGAGCCCGACCTTGCCGCGAGCACAAGCCCCCGGTCAATGTCCTCCCGGAGCTGTGCCTCCCCGGGAAGGCACCCGGTCAGCGCGTCAAAGCTCCCCCGCAGAAGCTCCGCCACGGCCTCCGCCTCCCCCGGCAGAGCCGGGGAGATTTCCGTCCCCGCAAAGCCCCCTGCGGACCCCGCAGCATCAGGAGATCCGCTCTCCTCCGCCCCCCGGGCCCTGCGGGCGAGCCTCACTCTCTCAAGTATGACCCTGTATCCCGCGTCCTTGAATATCTCCGCCGCCCCCGTAACTCTTTGGGAGTTCGGTATCTCCGTCACAACCATCCCCGGAAGCTCCGGCACGGGTCCCGACGTCATGAGAAAGCTGAGCGCCTCCCAGCTCTCCCTCCGGCGGAGTATGAAAAGCCCGTTCTCGAGCTTTAGTATCCGCAGCTCATCCCGCCGCAGCCCTGCCGGGTCGGCAAGATTCGTCATAAGCCCCGGCCTTAGATATTTCGGTATGAGCGCCGCGGCCTCCTCATAGCTCGCCCTTTCTGGCATCCTCGTATTCCCTCCTGAGGGCCGGCCTGTCCACCTTGCCGTTTCTGTTTCGCGGCAGGACCCGGCTGCGCCTGAATATGTTCGGTATCATGTACCTGGGCACCAGCTCCCGAAGTCTCCGGACGATCTCCTCCTTCTCCGCGTCCCCCTCGTAGGCGCATACGATCCTGTCCTCCGCCTCGTCGTAGAAGCACACGGCGCACCGCACGCCCTCCACGGCGGAGAGGGCCGTCTCTATCTCCCCCAGCTCTATCCTGTATCCCAGGTGCTTTATCTGCCCGTCGGAGCGGCTGGAGAAGTACAAAAGCCCGTCCTCCCCCAGATGCGCAAGATCCCCCGTGCGGTAAACCGTATCGGGCCAGTCCGGATTCAGTGGATTTTGAATGAACGCCCCCCGGGTCCTCTCGCTGTCGCCGAAGTACCCCATCGCAAGCCCCGTGCCCCTGACGCATATCTCCCCGGTCTCACCTGAGGCGACGGGCTTTAAGTCCTCGCCCAGGAGCATTATCTCCATGTTCCCGCAGGCCCTGCCTATGGGTATCGGCTCGTGATCCTCAAACTCCCTGTCTATCCTGTACCAGGCGCAGTCCACCGTCACCTCCGTCGGCCCGTAGAGGTTTATGAACTCCGCCTCCGGCAGCGCCCTGCGCCAGATATTCAGATCCCTTGCGCGCAGCGTCTCCCCGCCGAGTATCACCTTCCGCACCGACCCCGGCGCGGCCCTCTCAAGTATCCCCGAGCCCGCCGTCATGGCGAAGGCCGACGTGGCCCATATGAGCGTGGTGACTCCCCGCCTGTCAAGCTCCTCGATAAGCAGCTTCGGGAACATGAAGCACTTTCCCGGCAGTATGTGCGCCGTCGCGCCGCACTTCACCGTCAGCCACAGGTCCTTCACCGACAGGTCAAAGTAAAACGGCGCCTGATTGCCCATCACATCCGCGTCCGTTATGCCGCACTCCGGCGCCATCCACTCCAAAAAATCGATGAGCGCCCTGTGGGGTATGACTATCCCCTTCGGAGCCCCGGTGGAGCCGGAGGTGAATATCATGTACGCGGGGTCAGAATCTATGACCCCCGCCCGACGCCTCTCCAGCTCCTCCGCCCTGGGAGGGACGGAGTACAGCTCCGGCGTCAGTGCTCCTGCGGTAAAACAGTCCCGCAGGTCGTCCCGGCTCTCCGCCAGCACCGCCTCGGGCCTGAGCCTCTCAACGATCCCCTTCAGCCGCATTTCCGGCATTTTCCTGTCAAGGGGCACATAGAAGCACCCCGCGGCGAGAACCCCCATTATCGCCGAGACCGCGGCAACGCTGCGCTCGCACAGCACCGCCACCGGGCGGCCCCTGCGGCAGCCCATGTCCGTGAGGGCCGTCCCCACAGCCAGCGCCCGCCTTAAAAGCTCCCCGAAGGTCAGCTCCTCCCGCCCGTCGGAGAACGCCGTCTTCTCCGGCATCCTCCCGGCGGTATCCATGAGGTATTGGAAAGCATTCCTGATGTTCACTCCGTGGCCTCCGATGCCGCGCCGGAAATTCCGCGCTCTTCCACAAAAAAGCGCGCAAAACGCGATTTAAACAGTCTACCATATGCCCCCGAAAAAGTCAAGCTCCGCCCCCCTCTCCGGCAATTTTCCCCTCTTGAAAAAAGCGCCAGAAAGTGGTATTTTTAAGTTACCTTCCGTAAAAGCGGAAATTTGAATAACACCCGCCTTTTATGGCGCAAACCGCGCAGAAGATACATCCGATAAGGAGGCGTCAAAATGTCATCCTGGTCTGACGAGTACCCCCGCCCGCTCCTTCGCCGGAAAAGCTTCCTCCCCATTCAAAGCGGCTGGACGCTGAACGGCGCGCCCATAAGCCTCCCCTTCCCGCCGGAGGCGGAGCTCTCCGGATTTCCCGGCGTCCCCGGGGAGAGGCTCGAATACCGCGTCTCCTTCCCCATCCCCCGGGACTTTCGCCGCCCGGGCGAGCGACTTGTTCTCCACTTCGGCGCCGTGGACCAGTGGTGCGAGGTCAGCCTCAACGGCCATCCCGCCGCCCGGCACGAGGGCGGCTACCTCCCCTTTGAGGTTGACATAACTGATTTTGCCGCCGATGAGAACCTGCTCCTTGTAACGGCCTTCGACAATTTCGACACCGACTACCCCTACGGCAAACAGAGCCCCCGCCCCCACGGCATGTGGTACACGGGCATCTCCGGCATATGGCAGCCCGTCTGGCTGGAGTCCGTCCCGGAGCGCGGCGCCGTCCGCGGCATAAGGGTCCTGCCGGACCTTCACGGCGCGGATTTGGAAATCGATACCGACGCGGAGTCTGTCACCGTCACCGTCCCGGAGCTTGGCCTGTCCCTCCCCGCCCCCGGCGGGAAGGTCCGGGTGGAGGTGCCCTCCCCGGTGCTCTGGACGCCGGAGGAGCCCAGGCTCTACGGCTTCACCGTCGCCACCCCGGCGGAGACGGTGGAGAGCTACTTTGCCCTGCGGACCGTCACGGTGGAAGAGCTCTGCGGTCACAGGCGCATCCTTTTGAACTCAAAGCCCATATTCCTCCACGCCGTCCTGGACCAGGGCTACTACCCCGGCGGGATTTTCCTGCCGGAGGCCCCCGGCGGCTATGAGGAGGACATACTTCGCATGAAGGCCCTGGGCTTCAACGCCCTTCGCAAGCACATAAAGCTGGAGCCGGAGGCGTTTTACTCCGCCTGCGACAGGCTCGGTATGCTGGTGCTTCAGGATATGGTGAACTCCGGGGAGTACGACTTCCTCCGGGACACGCTCCTTCCGACCATCGGTCTCAGGCGCAGGTCCGACACCCGCCGCCCGGTCTCCAAAAGGCGCCGGACGCTCTTTGAGGACACCGTCTCCGGGGCGCAGCGCCGCCTCTTCTCCCACCCCTGCGTGGTTGGCTACACGATTTTTAACGAGGGCTGGGGCCAGTACGAATCCGACAGGATAGTCACCCAGTGCGCCCTCCGGGACCCCTCCCGGTTCTATATCGCCGCCTCCGGCTGGTTCGCCCAGAGCGGCGGCGACGGGGAGAGCCGCCACATCTACTTCCGCACAACGCAGCTCCGCTCCTCCCGCCCGGAAAAGTTTCTTTTTCTGTCGGAGTGCGGCGGCTTCTCCCGCCGGGTGGAGGGCCACGTCCGGGAAGACAGGAAAAACTACGGTTACGGCGCGAGGAAAAATTCTCAAAAGGCGTTGACGGACAAGATTTTGTCCATGTACGGGAAAATGGTCCTCCCCTCCATAAAAAACGGCCTCTGCGGCTGCGTCTACACGCAGCTTTCCGACGTGGAGGGGGAGACAAACGGCCTCTACACCTTCGACAGGGAGGTCCTGAAGGTGGATCCGGATAAAATGCTGGAGCTCTCCCAGGCCCTGTCCCAGGAGCACCTGCGCCAAACGAATTCCTTCTGAAAGCAAGAGCCTCCGTCCGCCCCGGAAGCTTGAGCCCCCTTGCCCTTTTCCGACAGCCGAAACCGCCCCGGCGATGTGATCGCCGGGGCGGTTTCGTATTCAAATTTTACATACTGCCCGGGAACCCCGATGCTCACTTCACAAACAGCAGCGACCAGAACTGGCGCCCGGCGGCGTTGGTGTACCACCCCGCGCCCACCTTCGTGAACTTCTCGTTGAGTACGTTGGCCCGGTGTCCCTCGCTGTTCATCCATCCCTCCACAACGTGCTCGGGGGACAGATACCCTCCGGCGAGGTTCTCTCCGGTGTACTTCATGCTTACGCCCGTGTCCTCAAGGACCGTCTTGTACCTTGTGCCGTCGGGACGTGTGTGGGAAAAGCTGGACGCCGCCTCCTGCGCGCGGATCATGGCGCAGTCGCGTATCACCGCCACCTCCTCCAGGGGGTCGAGGCCGTTGGCAACGCGCTCTTCATTAATAAGCTCCACCACCCGGCGGGCGATCTTCTGCTCCTCGGTGAGCTCCGGCTCCTCCTCATCCGGCTCCTCCGGCTCCTCGCCGTCCTCATCGCCGTCCGGCAGCTCGTCCAGGGGCGGCAGCTCGTCGCCGATGTGCTCCATGTCCTCGGGAAGGTCCATATCCGCCGGGTCCGGCTCTCCGCTGAATTCCCCGCCGCACCCCGCGATCGACAGCATCATCCCCAGAGCAAGCAAAAAAGCAAGATATTTTTTCATAAAAAGCACCCCGCAGTTTATTATTATACTACTTTATATTTATCACATTTAAGCCCGCGGGTCAACAGGTCCGCCCCGTTGATTTCACCGGAAAACACGTTATTTTCCCTCGCCTTCACTGCTCCTCTTCCCCGCTCTCCTCCTCTTTCTCCCGGCGGCGCTCAAGCCACGCCTTAATGCCCCCGTTGTAGCCGCCCGTCACCCAGGCCGCTGCAAATCCCAGAAGCGCCCCGCCGATGGCAAACAGCATGACGATGAATATTACTATCCCCACCACCTGATTGCCGGAGATGTCACCTATGGAGTACTCTCCAAAAAATCCCCTATACTCCGCGAAGGCGATGATAAATCCCGTCAGGATCAGCATCGCCGGTATACACCGCAGCAGCTTATGCCTCACAAGCTTGCTCAGCGCAAGCTGCATCACGAAGAACGCCGCCGCCACCAGGGCGCAGTTCACAATATTCATGGCCTTTCCCCCTTTTCACAAATGGTCCCCGCGATTTTCGCTTTCGGCTCAGCCCATTATCTCCCGGGCCAGGGCCTCGATCTGCGCCTCGTTCTCCGGCGTCATGGAGCCCATTATCCTCACGGAATTTTCCGCGAATTTAACGTCCCTGCACCCCTCCAGCATTGCTCTCATGGTCTTTGCCGCCATTGGCGCCCAGGAGCCGTTCTCGATAAAGCCCACAGTGCGGTTTTTGTAGCCGTGCTCCGCCAAGGTCTCGATAAACTCCCGCATGAAGGGGAATATCCCCCCGTTGTAGGTGGTCGTCGCCAGGACCATTCTCCCGTAGCGGAATGCGTCCTCCACTGCCTCCGCCATGTCGTCCCGTGCAAGGTCCGTGATGGCGGCTTTGGGGCAGCCCAGCTCCTCCAGCTTCGCCTTCAGAAGCTCCGCCGCCGCCCTTGTGTGCCCGTAGACGGAGGTGTAGGCGATGACCACGCCCTCGCTCTCCACACCGTAGCTGGACCAGATGTCATAGAGGTTTACATAATATCCTATATCCTCGGTGAGCACCGGACCGTGGAGGGGGCAGATGGCGGCAATGTCCAGCGCCGCGGCCTTTTTCAGCACCGCCTGCACCTGCTGGCCAAACTTGCCCACGATGCCGAAGTAGTACCTGCGCGCCTCGCAGGCCCAGCCCTCCTCGTCCTCCACGTCGAGGGCGCCGAATTTTCCGAACCCGTCGGCGGAGAAGAGGGTCCTGGCCTCTGGGTCGTAGGTCATGATTACCTCGGGCCAGTGGACCATTGGCGCGGCTATGAAGCTCAGTGTGTGCCCGCCCAGGTCCAGTGTGGCGCCCCCGCCCACAACCAGGCGGCGGTCCGGGTAGTCCGTGCCGAAGTAGTTTTTCATCATCTTGAACGCCCCGGCGGAGGAGACTATCACCGCCTCGGGGTACGCCGCCATAAACGCCTCGATGGAGCCGGAGTGGTCGGGCTCCATGTGCTGCACCACCAGGTAGTCGGGCTTTCCGCCCTCCAGAGCGGCGGAGACGTTTCCGAGCCACTCGTCCGTAAAGTGCCTGTCCACGCTGTCCATGACCGCAGTCCTCTCACCACGGACGACGTAGGAATTGTATGCCATGCCGTTTGGCACAACGTACTGCCCCTCAAAGAGGTCTATTTCGTGGTCGTTGACGCCGACGTAAATAATGTCCTTTGAAATATCCATAAAAAAGCCTCCAAGCCTGTTTTTTTGCCGGAAAAAACTCCCGTTATCCGATATTTTATCACACTGTACTTTTTTTCGCAACTGTCTTTCGCCGTTATTTCGCAAACTGACTGAAATGCTTTGACACATGCTGACATATATGTTAAAATTACGTCAGCAGCGGACAAAAAAAGGCGGTTTACGCCGAAAAATGAATGGAGGAATGTACTATGGAGGATCGCGGCGCGGTCATCATCGCGATGACCGGAAAGGGCGGAGTTGGGAAGACCTCCCTTGCAGCCATCATGGTCGGCGAGCTTGTGCGGGAATTTCCCGGAAAGCGCATCCTCGCCATCGACGCGGACCCCGCGGTGGGGCTCAGCACCGCCCTCGGGGTGGAGGTGGAGACGACCGTTGACGACATCCGCCGGGAATTCGTCAGCACCGTGGAGGGCGGCGACAGCCGCTCCGCGCTGGAGCTTCTGGGCGACGCCCGCTTTCGGCTCTTTGACGCGCTGGTGGAGGCGGAGGGCTTCTCCTTCCTCGCCATCGGCAGGCCAGAGGCCGCCGGGTGCTACTGCAAGGTCAACTCCTACCTCAAAGACGTGATAAGCGTCCTGTCGTCAAATTTCGACTACATAGTCATAGACGGCGAGGCCGGCATCGAGCAGGTGAACAGGCGCGTGATGGAGAAGGTCACCCACCTTGTCCTTGTCACAGACGCCAGCCGCAAGGGTGTGCAGGTCATACACACCATCCGAGATGTGGCGAGGGACCTTGTGATGTATGAGCGCGCCGGGGCTATCCTGAACCGCCTCCCCGCCTCCGCCATGGAGCGTGGCGTGGACATCGGTGACATACCCGTTCTCGCCGCCATACCCGCGGACGACGCCCTTGCGGGGCTTGACATCGAGGGCAGCAGCGTCCTTGAGCTCCCGGACGGCTCACCTGTCCGCGCGGGAGTGCGCCGGGCGCTTTGCGGCCTCGGGATATTAAAGGAGGAATAAGATGAGGGACTTAAGACACCTCTACTACCTTGAAAATCTCCTTCAGGAGAACAATAACGAGCTTGTGCGAAAGGCCCGGGAGGAGGGTCGGCGCTGCGTGGGCACCGTCTGCTACCAGATCCCGGAGGTGCTTTTGAATCTCCCGGGGATATTCTCCGTGCGCCTTCGCGCTCCCCGCACTGGGTCCATGGAGATGGGCACCTACTACATGACCTCCCTCACCTGCGAATACTGCCGCGCCCTGCTGGAGCGGGGCCTTGAGGGTGGATACAGGTTTATAGACTGCCTCATGGAGCCGGCCAGCTGCTCCCAGATGGCGGACTGCACCGAGAACCTTGAGAAGCTCGACCTTTTAGGCCCCGGCTTCTTCGTCCAACACGTCGACACCCCCATGAAGGACGACCTGAACGGCATCGAGCACATGATAAAAATGTGCCGGGTCCGTGTCCTTGACAGGCTCCACGAGGCCTTCGGGATAGACGTCTCCGACGAGGCCATAAAAAAGGCCGTCGCCGTCCACAACGAGGTCTGCGACCTCATCACCGAGATTGGCAACTACCGGAAGGACCTGCGTCCCCGGATAACCGGGTATGAGTTTGCCGTTCTCTGCCTTGCCACATACTGCTGCCCCAAGGACCTGCTGCTGCCCATACTCCGGGAGACGGCCCAGGAGCTCCGGACCCGTGAGCCCGACGAGAAGTCCCCCTGGCGCGTGCGCGTGGCCGTCGCCGGGGCGGAGATAGACGACCCCGACTTCATAAAGCTCATCGAGGACACCGGGGCCTACGTCGCCGTGGACCGCTACTGCTTCGGCTCCTTCCCCGGCCGCAGCAGGATAGAGCTTTCGGACAACGAGGACATCCTCACCCAGATATGCCGCAAGTATGTCACCGAGTGCCAGTGCCCCAGGTTCATGAACACCTCCAAGGTCGCGGGCCGCAAGGAGTACATCGACTCTCTCGCCCGGGAGTACTCCTGCGACGGGATAATACTTCAGCAGATAAACTTCTGCAACTTCTGGGGCTATGAGCGCGCCGGGGGGATGCATGTGCTGACTCACGACTACAGCTGGCCCGTTCTCAGCCTCGACCGCCCCTACGTTGTGGGCGTCTCCGGGCAGATTCGCACCCGTGTACAGGCATTTATCGAGCGCGTGGAGCTCAAAAAGCTGGGAGGTAACGACTGATGGGAAAAGCGATAAATTCCGAGCCCCTGGGAAAATTCTACAAGGGCGGCAAGACCCGCACCCGCCGGGAGTGGCGGGGCGTCCGTGACACCTTCTACGACTACACCTGCTGGCTCCACAACTGGGGCTCCATGATAAAATTCCTTGCAAAGCCCCAGAATCTGAAGGGCTTCCTCCACTACCGCTGGATGCAGAACTATCTTGCCACCCCCGACTTCATCGACCGCCACACCGAGGGCCTTCGGGGACCCCAGTTGAGAGTCGCCCACAAGGAGTTTGACTTCATCGTCTCCCACGTCTGCGACACCATGACCGCCATCTTCGCCGGGGACAGGGCCATCGGCGGCAAGGAGAAGGTCTGGCGCCAGACCGTGGTCATGGACGAGAACATGATGACCCAGATAATGAACGGCTTTCCCAACCTCAAGGCCAGATGCGTCCAGATACCCATCGTCTATATGCCCTCCACCGTCCAGCAGGAGGGCGTGCTCTACTACATAGACCGTGCCCAGGAGTTCGGCATCCCCGGGGACGTGTGCCCCATGCCTGCGGCGGAGCTTGGCGCGGTGCTGGAGGACGACTTCCCGAAGACCGGCATCTGCGCCCTCCAGTGCAACACCACCTGCGACGGCTCCCTCATGGGCAACGGCATAGAGGAGCGCCGCTACGGCATCCCCACCCACCAGGTCGCCGTCCCCATCCGCTACACCGACCCCGCCACCCGGGACTACGCCGCTCAGGAGATAAAAAACGCCATAAAATTCGTGGAGGAGCAGACAGGCGAGAAGTGGGACTGGGACTACTACTTTAAAAACATAAGGAACTTCAACCGTGAGACGGAGTACTTCCGCCAGTGGCTGGAGGTCTCCCGCACCGAGTACCCCCAGGTCATAGGCAACAACGTGGCCCTCTACCGGGACGCCTACTACCAGGTCGCCGGAGGCCGTGACGAGGCCTTCGTTGAAAACGAGCGGGAGATTTGCGAGATAATGGAGAAGGCCTACCTCGACAGGACCCCCGTGGTGAGCACCGTCCGCCACCGGGCAATACTCTGGGGCGTCCAGGCCCAGTACTACACCGCCTTCCCCCTGTGGCTCCAAAACTGCTGGGGAATAGTCCCCCTCATCGACATGCTGAGCCTCACCTCCACCGACATCTACAGCGAGGACGACAAAGAGCAGGCGTACTACGACATGGCGGACATGTACGCCAAGATGAATATGCGCAACCGCTCCGAGGGCGGCTATGAGGTTGGCGTGGAGGACCTCTGGCGCTTCTGCGAGGAATTCAACGCCGACGTTGTCATAATGTACGAGCACATCGGCTGCAAGTCCATGACGGGCTACCACGGCCTTTTCGATCAGGAGGCCGCGAAGCACGGCGTCCACCTCATCTGGGTCACCCACGGCCTCATGGACCCCCGCAAGGCCAGCCGCCAGAGTATGCGCACCGATGTCAACCGCTATATGCGCGCGGTGCTCAACGAGGAGCCCTTAGACCCGTCCCTTGAGGAGTTTGACGACTCTAACGCCTGGTAATTGGAGGATACTATAATGAAATATTTTGGAGGCTGCGATGTGGGCTCCACCTACACCAAGGCCGTTATACTGGATGAAAACGGAAAAATCGTGTCCCACACCACACTTCACAGCAAGATAAACCCGGAGAAATCCGCGCGCCTCGCCATGGACGATGTCCTCTCAAAGGCCGGGCTCACAAGTGAGCGCGACCTTGCCTACCTCATCGGCACGGGCTACGGGCGCAACAAGGTCCCCTTCGCCGATGAGAACATATCCGAGATCTCCTGCCACGCCATGGGCGTCCACGTCACCGACCCCACCGTTAAGGCAATAATCGACATCGGCGGTCAGGACGTGAAGGGCATCGCCGTGGACACCGACGGCACGGTGAAGAACTTCGCCATGAACGACAAGTGCGCCGCCGGCACCGGCCGCTTTTACGAGGCCATGGCCCGCAGCTTTGAGATGAGCCTGGAGGAATTTTCCAATCTCTCCCTCTCCGCCAAAAACGTCATCCCCATCACCGCCCAGTGCACCGTCTTTGCCGAGAGCGAGGTCATAAGCCTCGTGGGCGAGGGCAAGCCCATGGACGAGGTCGCCGCCGGGATCCAGATGTCCGTGGCAAAGCGCTGCTTCGTCATGGCTAAAAAGGCCGGGGCCACGGACTCCATCGCCCTCACAGGCGGCTGCGCCAAGAACGCCGGGCTTAAAAAGGCCATCGAGCAGGACCTGCACCTCAAGGTCATAGAGCTTAAGACCGACCCCCAGCTCATGGGCGCCCTGGGCGCGGCTGAGTACGCCAGAAGGAAAGGCAGGAAGTGATAAAATGAAATTTTTCAGGTTATTTTTGAAAGCAGCCGCCGTCCTGGCCGGGATCTTCGCCGCGCTGACGGCCCTGTCCATGGTGGTCTACTTCTTCAACCTTGACATGAAGGCCGCGGCCCTGGCCCAGCCTCTGGTCAACAAAATATACAGCTTCAGAAAGCGTGAGCCCCTGCCGTGACAGCGCCTCTTTTTGACGGGCTGATAGGCGAGCTTTCCGCCCTGACATCCTCCGCCCGCCCGCTGGAGCTCCGTGATTGGGAGGACGCGGGCCGACGGAATCTCGTCCTGCAGAGCGAGATGGCCTACGAGCTCGGCGCGGGCAGGCTCCCGGCGGTGAGCGTCTTTCTCGCCTCCCCGGGGGACGCGGTCCCGGAGGGCGACCGCGCCTTCCTTCTGGGTCCGGACCTCCCAGGCATCAGCGGGAACGCCCCCTACGCCCGCGCCGCCCTCATCCGCGTAAGCCCCGAGGTATGGGAGAACGAGTCCTCCCTCTACTCCGCCCTCACCGCCCTGAAAAACGCCAGATACTCCGCAAATCCCCGGGGCTACATGCCCCGGGTCGACTCCAGCGCCGGAAGGGAGCCCGTCCGCGTGAGCCGCGGCGCCCTCTCCCGGGGCCTCGGCTTCTCCGGCGTGGCCCGCTGCTACGCCGCGGCCTACCACAGGCGCCCCGAGGCCCTTGGCGTCACCCAGATCTTCATCACCGACCCCGGCTTTGACTACGCCGCCCTGGGCGCTCTCTCCCGCCGCTCCGGGGAGATAATCGCGGCGCTGGACCACATCCTTAAGGACTTCAAAATGGACTGCTCCACCTGCTCTCTCCAAACCGTCTGTAACGAGGTGGAGGGTCTCCGGGAGCTTCACTTCAAAAAATGACCCAGCCCCCGCGAGTTTTCCCGCGGGGGGATTTTTTTGACGCCCATTTGCCGTTTTGATGCAAAAGCGCTGTATCATGTCCCGTGAGCATTTGGAAAAAACCTGTCCGTGGAGGCGATAACGTGCGTCCTGCTTTGATATTTGCTCTGCTTCTGGCGCTGACAGCGCTGTGCTCCTGCTCCCCCGACGCCCCGGAGCCGGAGGCGGGGGACATCCCCGTAGGCAGCGCCGCGCTCCCGGACCCGGAGCCCTCCCCCGGTTCGGAGCCCTCCGGGACCGGGGAATCCCCCGAGCCTCTCGGCCCGGATATGATCGACTGGACCATCGAGGGCCTGGGCACCGTGCGCTTCACCCTCGTGGAGGCGAAAATGTGCAAAACCCTTGACGAGGCCGGGGTCTACGCCAGCTCCTCCCGGGCCTCCATCTACGATAACTACCTCTTCGTGTCCATGAAGGTCCGGCGTCTCGAGGACTGGGGGGACCTGGGGGATGTGGAGTACACCTGCTCAGCCGAGGACTTCACCATGTTCAGCCCCAACTACGACCACCCCGAGTCCTCGATAAACTACTCCCCCGACCTGTCCGGGCTCGCCGGGGAGGTCGATTATCATAACTACGACTATCCCCTGCCGCCCATGGGCGGCGAGGCGGAGCTGGAGGTCATCTTCGGCGTCACAAACTGGACCCTCGATGAGATAAATAAAAACGGCACCCTGTGGCTGGCGAATACCTCCGCCTCCGCCTTCCTGATGCTGTTCTCCGATAATATGTAGTCATTTGAAATTTGTGATCGTGCGCCGTTTTCCCCGCGCGCCCCCTGTCGAAAAAGCCCGAAGGGCCTTTTTGACAGTATGACGCCGCCGCCAATACTGGCGGCGGCGTTGCTGTTCGGCCATTTTTATTCCCTTATTACCTTCACGCCCTCCAGGCCCTCCGCCATGTCCGCCTCCCGGGAGTGGCAGGAAAACAGGATTATCTGGCGCTTTTTTCCCAGCCTCGCCAGAAGCTCCACCGCCGCCCGGCAGCGCCCGTCGTCAAAGTTAGCCAGGGCGTCGTCGAGGATTATGGGGCAGGGGTCCTCCCCTCCGAGAAGCAGCTCGCAAAGCGCCAGCCGGAGGGAGAAGTATATCTCGTCCCCGGTGCCGTCGGACAGGGCTATTGCCCGCCTCGTCTCCGGGCTCCCGGACTCCTTCGCCCCGGCCTCAAAGCCCTTGTCGAAGTACAGCCTCTCGTAGCGCCCTCCGGTCAGCTCCTCCATTATCTCCCCGGCAAGGCGGCTTACCTCCGGCGAGAACCGCGTCTGGAGCTCGGTGTTGGCCTCCCCCAGCGTCTCTATCGCCAGCGTCAGCGCCGCGTAGCTCCGCTGCTCGCTCTCGAGCCGCTCCGTAAGCGCCTGGATCCGCCCCTCGATGACCGCCGGGTCCCCCAGCGTCCTCTGGGCGCCAAGAGCCAGGTCGTAGCGGCTCCTGTCCGCCGCCATCTGGGCCCGGGCCCGCTCCAGGGCTGCGACGGTGTCCTCCCTGTTTCTCAGGGGCATGGGCAGGTATGTGTCGTCCTCCTCCCCGTCCCCGTCGTAGGATGCCGCCAGCGTCTCATATACGTTTCGGGCGGCGACGGCGTCAAACTCCGCCTTTGTCAGGGCCGCGATGGTCCGCTCCGTCTCCGAAAGGGCCTCCATTATCTCCTCGCCGGAGGTCACCTCCGGCATGAATGCCTTGAGCTTCTCCACTGCCCTCTCCCCCGCCTCCTGGGCGGCGGCTCCGGCGCTCTCATAGGCCTGCCGGGCTGAGTCCCTGGCGGCGCGCTTCTGCTCCTCCTCCCGGCACACAAGGCTGTACGCCCCCAGAAGTGCCGAGAGCTTCTCCACGGACTGGACGCCGTACTTCTCAAGCAGCTCCCGGAGCTCGTCCCCGGCATTCCTCCGCTGGGGGAGCTTAATGAACATAAGCGCCAGCCCCGCCGCGCCCAGAAGAAGCGACACGATTATTCCCGGCAGATTAAACTTAAGTCCCTCGGCGGCCCCGCCCAGTATCCCCGGCAGGAGCCCCGTTGTCAGCGCCAGCCCCACAAGGGCTATGGCGCATATCACGGCGGGAATAATCTTCGGTATGCGCGGAGCTTTCACCCGCGCCGCCTTCGTCTCAAGCTCCCTTCCCCGGGCAATGTCGGCGTTGACCTCCTTCTCGTCACTGCCGTTTAAGGGCGACGCCTCCCGCCTTGTCGCCGCGTCCACCAGCTCCTTCTCCGCCCGCCACAGGGCCCGCTCGGCGTCGTTTGCCACCTTTTTAAGGGGCATCACCGCCGCCGCGGCCTCCCGGATGTCGTTTATGTCCTCCCGGGTCATGCGGTGACCGTTCCTGGTGACAAGCTTATCGAGCCTCGCGGCCTCCGCCTCCGTCTCCTCGGCGGCCTTTCGCGCCTCCCGGAGCTTCCGGGCGGCCGCCCGCCTGTCCAGCTTATCGTGGGTCACAAGGTCATTTTCCATGCCCCTTATCTGCGTCTCCTGCCGCTCGAGGGAGAATCGCAGGCTCGCCAGCTCCTCGCTGGAGCTCTCTATCCGCTCCAGCGCCGCCCGGCTCTCCTTTATCTCCTGCTCTATGGCGGGGATGGAGCCGGACTTGTTGTATTTGAGCTTCCTCTGCCAGCGCCGCAGGGCCTCGCCCGCGTCGCTGAAGCTCGTGTCCTCGTCGCCGGAGGAGACTATCCCCTGTATCTTCCGCTCCAGCTCCCCCGTCTGGTTCACGCGGATGTCCAGCCGACGGATAAACGCCGTGCGCTCAAAGACCTGCTTTGACACGCCCGTGAGCTTCTCCCCGGCGTTCTCGCCGTTCATGTCCTCAATAAACTCCGCCGTCCCGGTGTAGACAGCGAAGAAGTTCTTCATGGGGCTCGCGCCCTTTGAGGTCCGCTGGATGGTCACGCTCCTGCCGGCGTGCTCCGCCTCCATGGTCCCCACCATGGCGCCGCCGTCCCAGGGCCGATAGCGGGTCTTAACGCTCAGCGACCCCGCCTTATCCCGCTCCGAGGTGTCCACCCCGTAGAGCATGGCGTTTAAAAACGCGCACCAGGTGGTCTTTCCGTACTCGTTGGGCGCGTTTATCACCGTAAGCCCCGGTCCGGGCTCAAGAGTGGCGTTTTTGAGCTTCCCGAAGGTCGCCGTGAGCTTCTTTATCTTCACCTTCCCGCCTCCTCCCTGCCCTCCAGGACAGCCGCGCCGTACCTTGCCGCCGCGAGAATGATTTTCCGCTCCTCCTCGTCCTGCTCCCCGTCGTATCTCTCCCGCAGTCTCTTGAGGAACATCCCCCGCAGGCTGTCCTCCCCGGCGCCCTCCCAGACGTCCCTCGCCTGACGAACAGCGCTCTTCACCGTGACATGGTAGAATTTATCAGCCACCGCCTCCCGGATGGCTTCGGTGTCCGCCTCCCCGGAAAACTCGCCCTTGAGGAGTATCCTGCCGATGTCCCGGGGGAAGCCCTCCCCCACGGCGCGCTTTACCGCCTCCAGGGCGTCCCGCTCCCCGGTGAGGTCCGCCTCGATTATCCTGTACTCCCTGCCGCCGATGGGAACGAAGTCCAGCTCCGCCCGCCCCCGGTCCAGGGTCCCCTTGATATAGCCCTTCGGCCCCGTCTCGTCAAAGCCCCGCCCCTCCAGACACCCGGGGTAGGCGTAGTACGTCTCCCCCGCCTTTTTTATGCCGGAGAAGGTGTGGACGTGCCCCAGCGCCAGATACGCAAGCCCCGTCCTCGCTATCTCGTCCTCTGTCACCGCGTTGTAGCGGCTTCTCGCCGCCACATCCCCGTGGACCACCGCCAGCTCCAGAAAGTCCGTTTTTCCCAGACTGAAGTGTGACAGCAGCGGGTCGCAGGAGCCGGAGGAGAACCCCGCTCCCCACACCCGCACCCCCAGCTCCGGTATCTCCACCGGGCGTATCTGGGGCGTCTTGAAAATATGTACGTTCTCCGGAAGCTCCATAAATGCGTAGGGAGATCTCGCCGTGTAGTAGTCGTGGTTTCCCGGGGCGATAAACACCCTGGCCTTCATCCCCGAAAGCACCGCCTTCAGCGTCTCGGTGGTCTCCCAGTACCCGGCCCCCGTGTCAAAAAGGTCCCCGGCGAGTAGCACGATGTCCACGTCCTCCGCCGCGTCGGCAAGCTTAAGCAGAAGCTCCCTCTGCTCCGCCCTGCGCTGTGCGGCCTTCTCCTCCGGCAGCGAGTAAAAGGGTGAGTCCATATGGAAGTCCGCCGCGTGGAGTATTTTTATCATCTGTGGTTCCACCTCCAAAAGGTCATCCTGTCAAAAGCTCAAAATCAATATTTTTTCCATCGACATGCCCGTCGGAAAAAATCCGCAGTTCCCCCTGTCGAAAAAGCCCTTCGGGCTTTTTCGACAATGCCAGTCACATCAGCGGCGCCACTATCTTCAAAAGCATCCCGAAAAATTTCACATGGAGCTTCTCGTGGGCGATGTCCTCCCTGGTCACCCGGTGGGATTTCGCCAGCGTCTCCTCGAAGTCCGCCCGTATGTCCTCTATCGCCGAGCACCCGCACAGAAGCGCCGCGCACTCAAAGTGGTGGTAGAAGCTCCGGTAGTCGAAGTTCACCGTCCCCACCACCGCCCTCACGCCGTCCGCGAGGACGACCTTTGCGTGGATAAATCCCGGCGTGTACTCATATATCTTCACCCCCGCCGCCACAAGCTGCGGGTAGTGGCTCTTTGCGAGCCAGAACGCGTATTTCTTGTCCGGAATGTGCGGCAGTATAAGCCTCACGTCCACCCCGCGCTTTGCCGCGAAGGTCAGCGCCGTCATCGCCTCCGCGTCCAGAATGAGGTATGGCGACATTATGTAAACATAGTCCCTCGCCGTGTTTATCAGGTGCAGGTAAGTCAGCTCCCCCACCTGCTCGTCGTCCATTGGGCTGTCGCCGTAGGGGACCACGACCCCGTCGGTGTCCTTCCGTATCTCCTCCGGCGCGGGCAGGTATCGCTCGTAGTGGCACCCGCCCACCCGCTCGTCGGCGTTCCACATCTGGAGGAACAGGAGCGTGAAGCTCCGCACGGCCTCCCCCTTCACCATTATCGCGGTATCCTTCCAGTGCCCGAAGCGCAGCTTTTCGTTTATGTACTCGTCCGCCAGATTCACCCCTCCGGTGAAGGCCACCTTCCCGTCAATCACGGCTATCTTCCTGTGGTCGCGGTTATTGTAGTGGGTGGAGACGAAGGGCCGCACCGGCGCGAAGGACTTGCACTTTATCCCCATGGCCTCCAGCTCCCTTGGGTATGAGTAGGGTATGCTGGAGAAGGCGCAGGTCCCGTCGTACATGAACCGGACCTCCACCCCCTCCCGGGCCTTCCGGGCAAGTATCTCCAGCAATGTGTCCCACATCCGCCCCGGGGAGACGATGAAGTACTCCATGAATATAAAGTGCTCCGCCTTCTCAAGCTCCTCCGTGAGCGCCGCGAATTTAAGCTCCCCCACAGGGAAATATTTCACCGAGCTTCCCGTGTATGCCGGGAACCCCGCCCTGTCCCGGAGGTATCTCGCCGCCTGAGCGCCGTCCGGGTCAGTTTTGGCAAGCTCCACGATGTTGTCCTCCTCCGGCGCGGGGTGGAGGTCAAAATAGGGCATGGTCTCCGCGGCGCAGCGGGATATGGCCCTCTGCACCGACCGATGCCCCAGGTCCAGCTTAATGAAGAAGTACAGCGGTATCCCCACCACCGGGACGATGGCGATTACGAAGCACCAGGTGAGCTTCACCGTGGGGTCGCTGGGCGTGTTGACCACATAGATTATCATCAGCGCCGAGGCCACCGCTGACCCTAAGTGTATGTAGTCCCCCAGGCGCTCAAAGCCCACAATGAGCAGCACCAGCTGCGCCGCCAGAAGCAGCGTCACCAGGAACGTGCGCCCGGTCACAACGGAGATCACTCCCCGTTTTATCTTTGTCTTGTTGTCGGTAATCACAGGCGAGGACATCTCGGCACCTCCGTGGCAATAAAATTATCTTCATATTATAACATATTTCTCCCCCGCGGAAAACCCCTTTTTTACAAAAAGCATTAATTGTAAAATATATTGATTATCCCCGCCGGCATATGCCGACGGGGACAGCTTGTAAAATACTCAATTTTTTAATATTTTTTCCGGCGACATGTGCGTCGGAAAAAATACCTTTTGTCGCACAAGCGTGCGGCCCTTCGGGCCGTGCGCGCAGGGCGACAGCAGGGGAATTTCGCGTGAATTTCGCAAAATTCACGCGGGATTCCCCGCACGTCCCCCTTGTCGGAAAAGCCCGCAGGGCTTTTTCGACAGTCTGCCCTAATGGCTTATTCGCCGATTTTCTCCTCCCCCGCCGCGGCGACCCTGCCGCCCACGATGGCGGAGATAAGGGCGGTGAGGTCCAGCCCCGTGGACTCCTTCATCCCGTCTATCACCTGATTTGCGCTGGACATGACGTCGCGGATGAGCTTTGTGGAGTTTCCGTCGCCGTACATGACTATCTTGTCCGTCTGGGCAAGGGGCGCGGCGGCGCTGCCCACCACCTGGGGCAGGGCCGTGAGGTACATCTCGAGTATGGACGCCTCGCCCATCTTCTTCTGGGCCTCTGCCTTCTTCTCGATGGCCTCCGCCTCGGCGATGCCCTTGGCCCTGATGCCCTCGGCCTCCTGCTCCATGGCGTACCTCAACGCCTCAGCCTCTGCCCTTCTGGCCTCCGCCTGCTGCTCCGCCTCGTAGCGCTGGGCCTCCGCCTCCCTCTGGCGGCGGATGAGCTCCGCCTCGGCCTCCTTCTCGGCTTTGTACTTGAGGGCGTCGGCCTCCTTGCGGACCTCGGCGTCAAGCTTACGCTCGCGAAGGGCGATCTCCCGCTCGGCAAGCTCCGCCTCCTTCTCGCGCCGGGCTATGTCGGCGTTGGCCTTGGTTACCTCGATGGTCTTGCGCTGCTGCTCCTGCTGGAGAGTATGCCGCGTCGGCCTCGGCCCGCTTTGTGTCGGCCCGGACCTTCATGTCCGCCTGCTGGACGGCGAGCTCCGCGTTCTGCTCCGCGATCTGCTTCTCCGCCTGCACCTTCACGGCGTTGGCCTCCTGCTCGGCGTTGGCGTTGGCTATGGCAATGTCCCGCTGGGCGTTGGCCTTGGCTATCTGGGCGTTCTTGCGGATCTGCTCCACGTTGTCGATACCCATGTTCTCGATGGTCCCGGCGCCGTCCTTGAAGTTCTGGATGTTGAAGTTCACCACCTCGATGCCCAGCTTCTGCATGTCGGGGACCACGTTCTCCGTGATTTTCTTCGCCACACCCTGGCGGTCCTGCACCATCTCCTTGAGGCCCACGGAGCCCACTATCTCACGCATGTTGCCCTCCAGGACCTGTGTCACAAGGGATATGAGCTCCTGGCGGCTCATGCCGAGAAGCGACTCCGACGCCTTCTTCAAAAGCTCCGGGTCGGAGCTTATCTTGATGTTTGCCACGCCGTCAACGGTCACGTTGATGAACTCGTTGGTGGGCACGGCCTCGCTGGTTTTAACGTCCACCTGCATGACCCGTAGCGACAGCTTGTCAACCCGCTCAAAGAACGGCACCCGCCACCCGGCCCTGCCGATGAGTATGCGCTTTTTCCCAAGCCCCGAGATTATGTACGCCGTGTCCGGGGGAGCCTTCAGGTACCCGAGAACGAGCAGCGTTATCGCCGCGGCGGCGGCGATGATGCCGATTATGGCGCCTACGGGGATGTTGATGTTTGACGGCATGATTTTTTCCTCCTTTAAAATAATTTCTCTCTGCCTCGGGAGCATATAAACAAAAAAGACGCTCACGGCAAAAAAGCCGTAAACGTCTCGCTGTCATATGACCGCGCCCGCCGGGTCCTGCGACCGTGCTGACGGCGGCGCGTACCCCTTCCGGGGTGCTACTCCCTGTTTACGTTAATAATTTAACACACTTTTCTCCCCCTGTCAAGAGGGTTTGTTAAAAAACTATCTAATTTTTTGCGCGCTCCCCCTCAATCTCTCCTCCTCCCGGCTTATCCGCTCATTTTGCAATGTTTTTTCGCGATTTAGGATGTTATAATTTTTAAAGATGAGCAAAAAATTACACTCCTATGAAAGGAAATGCGTTATATATGGAAGAAATTCGCTCCCTTCGCCTCACCGGAGAGAGGGCGCTCTTTATGAGCCGCGGTCTCAGGGTCGTTGACACTATCTTCGACGACGGCGAATCCCCCTTAAAGGAGAGCCGTGACATAGAGCTTGAAAACTGTATGTTCAAGTGGAAGTACCCTCTGTGGTACTGCCGCGGCGTCAAGGTCACCGACTGCCAGTGGTTTGAGATGGCCCGGGCCGGGGTGTGGTACACCGAGCACATGACCGTGGACCGGGCGGTAATAGAGGCGCCCAAGAACTTCCGCCGCTGCTGGGACCTGACCCTCCGGCGGGTGGACATGCCGAACGCGGCGGAGACGCTGTGGAGCTGCGACGGTGTGACGCTGGAGGACGTGTCCGCCCGCGGGGACTACTTCGCCATGAACACGGAGAACATAACCGTCAGGAATCTCCGCCTCGTGGGAAACTACTCCTTCGACGGCGGCAAAAACGTGGTGGTGGAGGACTCCCGGCTCCTCTCAAAGGACGCCTTCTGGAACGGTGAGAACGTCACTGTCCGCAATAGCTTCATCTCCGGCGAGTACCTGGGCTGGAACGGACATAACCTCACCTTTGAAAACTGCACCATCGAGAGCCTTCAGGGCATGTGCTACATAGACAACCTGGTCATGCGAAACTGCAAGCTCCTCAACACCACCCTGGCCTTTGAGTACTCCACGGTGGAGGCGGACATCGTCGGGAAGATAGACTCCGTAATTAACCCCACCTCCGGCGCCATCCGGGCCGACTCCATCGGCGAGCTCATTTTGGAGCGGGACAAAATAGACCCCGCGAAAACGAAAATCATCGTGAGAGCGTGAGGAGGCGTCCATATGGGGACCACATACAGCTGGTACTATGTAAAAAATCAGGGCCAGACCCGGGAGGACCTGCGGGCTGGTGTCGCGAAACTGCCGAAGGATGCCCTGGACCCCGCCGCCGAGTCTCTGACCCGCAGGGTCGTAGATGAGCTCCTGAAGCGCCTCGAGACCCTTCCCCCGCAGCTCCGGGAGCAGGCCGAGGCGCAGATTAGAAAAATGGAGAGCGGCGATACCGTCTACGCAGCATATAAACAGGATGCCCTCTTCTTCCCGGTGTTCGCCACCCACCTCTGCGAGGGGTACAACGCCGGCTCCCGGGACTGCGAGAGCCTTTATAAAATTTTCCGCGCCCCCGTTCTGGCCTTCTCCGTCTTTGACAGCGACGCGGCCTTCGTGTCCTTCTTTGACGGCAGGGCGCGGGGTGACTTCGCCAGGGTGCCGGAGGGGTATGAGGAGTACGACAGCGAGCACTACTCCGCCGCCTTCCCCGATTTTCTTTTGGAGCTCTGCCCCCCGGAGAGCCGGGATGAGGTGCGGCGGATATGGGATGATCCCGACTGGGTCTTTGCCGACGACAAGGTCTCGGAGATAACCCGGCTTCTCGGCGTCCCCATGCTGATCGACGCCGACCCGAATCGGGGTCCTGGGACCGAGGGCTGGGAGATCCTTGAGACGGAATGATTTTTGATTTGGAGCTCTTAAATGAAGTACGATTTTGACCAGCTTCCCTCCCGGCGGGGCACCGGGTCCCTCAAGTGGGACGAGTGCGCCCCCGGTGAGCTTCCCATGTGGGTAGCCGACATGGACTTCCCCGCCGCGCCGGAGATACGCCGGGCCATCGAGGACCGGGCCGCCCACGGGGTATTCGGCTACAACATCGTCCCGGAGGAGTGGTACGACGCTTATATCGGCTGGTGGAGCCGCCGCCACAGCTTTGAGATGGACCGGGACTGGCTCATATCCTGCACGGGCGTGGTCCCGGCAATCTCCTCCTGCGTGAGAAAGCTCACCACCCCGGCGGAGAAGGTCCTCATCGAGACACCCGTCTACAACATCTTTTTCAACTCGATCCTCAATAACGGCCGCGTGCCTATGGAGTGCCCCCTTGTCCGGGACGGGGAGGGCTACCATAGAGATTTGGACAGGCTTGAGCTGGCCATGTCCGACCCCCAGGTGAGCCTTATGATACTCTGCAACCCCCACAACCCCGTAGGCAGGCTATGGACCCGGGAGGAGCTCGCCGCTGTGGGAGAGATGGCCCGGGCCCACGGCGTCACCGTTATCTCCGATGAGATACACTGCGACATCACCGCCCCCGGGAGCGAGTATGTGCCCTTCGCCTCGGCCTCTCCCGCCTGCCGGGAAATATCCGTCACCTGCATCGCCCCCACAAAGGCCTTCAATCTGGCGGGGCTCCAGACAGCGGCAGTGTGCGTACCCAATCCCCTGCTGCGCCACAAGGTCTGGCGGGCGCTCAACACCGACGAGGCGGCGGAGCCCAACTCCTTCGCCGTCACCGCCACCGTCGCCGCCTTCACTAAGGGCGGTGAGTGGCTGGACCAGCTTCGCGAGTACCTCTTTGCCAACAGGCAGGCTGCGGAGAGCGAGCTCTCCCGCCTTGTCCCGGAGGTCGGCATAATCAGGGGCCGCGCAACCTACCTCCTCTGGCTCGACTGCTCCGGGGTGACCGACAGCGCCGAGGACCTCTGCTCTTTCATCCGAAGCTCCACCGGGCTCTATATATCCCCCGGCGGACAGTTTGGCTCCGGCGGTGAAAAATTCGTCCGTGTCAACCTCGCCCTCCCCAGGGCGATGCTCCTTGACGGAATGGAGAGATTTGCCCGGGGCGTCAGGGCTTACGAAAATCAGCTTCAAAAAAAGTAAAAAAAATCCGGTCCGCACCGTTGCGGACCGGATTTTTTGTCCAAAAACCTTTACTTTATTCAAATTCAGCTCAAGTTTTCTTCAATATTATATTAAATTTTTTCTGTTTTTCAGCAGATACTCAGAAATTTTATCTCCAAAATTCCGGATTTTTCAGCTTTTCTACGCTGCCTATGACGGCTGCGAAGCCCATAGGTGCGGGAATTGGTGTCCTGACCAGGGTGCTCCTTCTGGCGTTATCCTTTCTATTAGTATCGTGCTTTTTCATAGTCATTTCCTCCAAAGATTTTTTGTTGTCCCTGACAACACCGGATATTATAAGGCTTTTTTGCGCAATAAGAATTGCTCTCTTTGCGCAATTACATTGCGTTTCTTGCGCATAAAACCGCCCTTTTACCCGTAATCCCGGAGCACTGACCCAAAGTCTCAAAAAAGTTCACAAAATAATGCAAATCAGCCCGTTTGCCCCATAATCCCGGAGCACTGGCCCAAAGTCTCAAAAAAATTCACAAAATGATGCAAATCAGCCCGTTTGCCCCGTCATTTATGATTTTTGTTACCGCTCCCCGCAGCTTTGACTGCGCCTCCGGCGGCATTTTCCGAATTTTTGTCTGCAATCCCTCCGCCGCTATCTGGTGCAATGATTTTCCAAACAGGTTTGACTCCCATATTTTCCCGGAATCCCCCTCAAATTCCTGGAGCAGGAAGTTTATCACGTCCTCGCTGGAGCGCTCGCCCCCCACCGCCGGGGAGACCTCGGTCACCGTGTCCACCCCGATCATGTGGATACTTGGGGCGTTTGCCTTCAATCTTACGGAATATTTCCCGCTTTTTTTCACAATTTCCGGCTCCTGCAATGTCAGCTCCGATATGTCCGGCATCACCACGCCGTAGCCGTGCTCCCGCACGTCCTTCAAAGCGGGCTCCAGGCGGTCGTACTGCGCCTTCACTGCGGCAAGGTCCGAGAGCAGCCTCACCAGGTCCCCGTCGTCGGCGATGTCAAAGCCGGAGAGCTCCCCCACTGTCTCATAAAACAGCGACCGGGGCAGGTCCATGTCTATTCCGGCGCAGCCCGTGCCCATGTCCAGCTCCCGGAGCCTTACGGAGCTCGCCTTGTCGCAGCCCGCAAGGCAGGATATGAAACCGTCCAGGTCGCGTATGAGCTCCGCGCCCTGCGCCCCCTCCCGGAGAGCTGCAAACACTGTCTCCCGTATGGGGTTATCCGTCCCCAGGGCTCCGAGCCACGCCGGGAGGTATACGCCGATCTCGGTGAGGGGGAACTGGCGGAGCACCGCACCAATGATGGCGCTCACATCCTCGGCGGTGAGGGTCATGCAGTTTACCGCCATGACCTCCACGCCGTACCTTTGCGCAAGCTCCGCCCGGAGGGCCTCCGTCTCCTCCGCCTCCGGGTGAGCGGAGTTTAAGAGCATTATGAAGGGCTTTCCCAGGGCGGAGAGCTCCTCTGCCACCCTCTGCTCCGCCTGAACATACGCCTCCCGGGGAAGCTCCGTGACAGAGCCGTCGGTGGTCACCGCAAGGCCGATGGTGGAGTGCTCCGCTATCACCTTCCTTGTGCCCACCTCGGCGGCCCGGCGCATGGGTATCTCCTCCTCAAACCAGGGGGTGGTGACCATGCGCTCCGCGCCGTCCTCCGTGTCCCCCAGCGCCCCGTCCACCATGTATCCCACGCAGTCCACAAGGCGCACGGAGATCTCGGTCCTGTCATCGATGCTTATGGTCACGGCCTCCTCGGGCACGAACTTCGGCTCCGCGGTCATTATGGTCCTGCCGGAGCCGGACTGGGGCAGCTCGTCCCGGGCCCGCTCCCGCATATATACGTTGTCGATGCGCGGGATCACCATCGTCTCCATAAAGCGCTTTATAAATGTGGATTTTCCAGTCCTCACCGGACCTACCACGCCAATGTATATGTCGCCGCCCGTCCTCCGGGCAATATTCTCATAGATACTGCTCTTTTCCAAGCTTCAAACCCCCTTGAGATGTTTAAATCCGCGGTCTAATGAAGTCTATGGGGGCAAGCTCCGGGATATGACGGCATTTGGGGACAAATTTATTAACCCTCCCAGTCCCCGGCGGTGAAGTACTCCGGCTCGCCCTTTAAGGAGTGTCGGCAGTTGACAAAGCCCAGCTCGTCAAGGTCTGCCACGGTCCTGGTGTAGTATACGGTCCCGTAGTAGTCCTCAAGGTCAAGGCTGAGCCTCCCCGTCTCCCGGTCAAAGCGGCAGACTGTTTTGAGGGCCGTACCCTCGGGGCCGTGGGACTTTATCTCCTCCTGCATATCGGGGTTTACCCCGTAATCTCTGAGCCGCCCGTCGGGTCCTCGGGAGACGATGCTCACGATCCCGCCGACCGGGCTCTCCGGCAGTATGGATATGAGCTCCGGCGTGCCGTCCCCGTCAATGTCCGAGCTGTATACCTCCGGCTCCTCCCCGGGGCGGGCCGGGACCTCGGCGACGCAGGTGAGCCTGCCGTCAAGCTCCACCCAAAAGTGCCACCAGTCCTGTCCGTCCCAGCCGGGGTCTGTGTGCTCTATGCCCACCTTATAGCCGCTCTGTCCCAGCACATTCTCCACGGGGCGGGCATCCGTGGGCTCAAGCTCATCATATGTCAGGGGCAGGTATCCCATGTGGTCCGTGGCGCTCTCGGCAAAGCGCCGGAACCGGAGGGGCCCGAGGCCGGTGAAGGTCTCCCTGCGCTCGCCGCCCCCGGCGTAATTTATGACCTCAAAGACATTTTTCTCCGGGTCGTAGCGCTGGGAGACGGACTGGACCCACGCAAGGTCCTCAAAGCCCAGGTCCTCAAGCCAGGACGCGGGTATCTCCCCCACCCAGAAGTCCCCGTCAAAGTACCTGTATACCTTGACCTCCGTGACGCCGTCGCCGCCGTATATGTTGTTTGTGACGACCTCGGGCACGCCGTCCCCGTCCAGGTCCACACTGTAAGCCCCCATGCCGGAGTCCGGGAAGCCGAATACCTCCGCGACGCACCGCTCAGCGCCGTCTACGGCGACGTAGAAGTGCCAGTTGAAGAAGCTGTCGCCCTCCACCTCCACCCGGTAGTCCTCAAAGCCCATGAGGGTGTCGAAGGGATGGTAGAGGGGCGTCTCGTCCTTTTCGGATATGCTCCGTCCCAGCATCACCATGTCAAGGTATTTATATATATCGTCCATCTCCCGGACGTACACCGTGAGGTCGTAATAGACCCCGTCGAGCTCAAAGGAGGCTCTCGTGCGGTGCTTGCCCTCCCAGACCTCCTCCGGGTCCATCTCCACGGTGACGGCGACGCCGTTTCGCTTTAATTTCACGCCCTGGGCGCTGCTCTCCGGGCCGTTGAAGGAGCAGCTCAGCTCCAGGCTCTCCCCGTCAAGCTCCCCGGCGATGCGAAGGCTGTCCCAGCCGGAGGCGTCGGACACGTCGGTGTCCCTCCGGTGCTCAAGCTCTATGCCGGAGAGCACCGCCCCGGCGCTCTCCAGATTTCCGGCGAGAAGGCGCCCGCCGTAAAGCCGCTGGACCTCCTCAAGGCTTGAAAAGCTCTCCGTGGCAAGCTCCCCGGTGGAGCTGATTTTGCCCGGCAGGAAAAATACCAGCGCTGCCGCCGCGGCGAAGGCCGCCGCAATTACCGCCGCCCACCGCCAGCTTCTCCCTCTCCGGGGCGGGCGGATGAGGTCGTCGTCAATTTCGCCCATGGCGTCAAGAAGCTTGTCCTCATTCATCGATATACTCCTCCCTTACAAGATAGTCCCGAAGGCGCCGCCGCGTCCGCATGAGCATGGATTTCACCTTGCTTTTGGTGAAGCCAAAGCGCCTTGCCACATCGTCGATGGGCTCCAAATACCAGTATCGCCGGACGAATACCGCCCGCTCCGTCTCCGAAAGCCCCCGCAAAAATGAGCTCACGGCCCGGGCAAGCTCCCCGGCCTCCACCTCGGCCTCCGGGGAGACGTTTGAGGGGATACACTCTGACAGCTCCTCCAGCGCGGCCCGTGTCTCCCCGCCGCCGCGCTTTTCCGCTCTCCCCCGCCGCCATACCTTCAGCGCCTCCCGCCGGGCGATTTTCGCCAGAAACGTCCTCAGATCCTCCGGCCTGTGGGGCGGAATGGCGTTCCACGCGCCGAGGTAGGCGTCGTTCACCGCCTCCTCCGCCTCGCGCTCATCCGGGAGTATCCTCCCCGCAACAGTAAGAAGGTACCGCCCGTACTTCTCCCCGGCCCGCTCTATGGCGCTCTCCGAGCGGCTCCAGAAAAGCTCCACGATCTCCTTGTCTCTCATTTCTCCCTCCCGCCTGTCTTTCACTCCGGCATCCGAAAATTTTCGTTTACCGTATACCATAATACACCCGAAAAAACGCCGTCGGTCGCAATAAGCGCAAAAAATCCGCCCCGGATTTCCGGGCGTTCCGCCCCATATTCTTTTGAATATTTTGTTAAACTTTTATTACTGTATTGATTTTAATATTGTTCAAGTCTATAATTAATAATGTTAAAGGAGGGAGCGTATGGCACTTCAGGTAATTCCGGAATGGATCGTCAATCTTGACGACGAGGACGTGTCCTTCATCAAAAAATTTCTCCTCGCGTCCGGGTCGCTAAAGGAAATGGCAAGACAGTATGAGGTAACTTATCCGACCGTCAGATTAAGGCTTGACAGACTTATCCAGAAGATAAGGATAAACGACGATACGGAGAGCGAGCCGTATATCGCTCTCATCAAACGGCTTGCCATCAATGACAGGCTGGATTTCGACACGGCGAAGATCCTCATCAGCGAGTACAAAAAAACACGAAAGGAGCCTTCAAAATGATTTTTCCCCTCAGACTGCTCATCGCCCTGCTGCTGTTGGCAGGCGTAGCGGCCCTGCAGATATTCCTCTCCCTCCGGGAGAGCAGATGGCCCGGGCTTATTCTGCCAATCATTGCGTTTCTCTTCAGTCTGCTTTATCCGTTAAACATGATGGCCCCGCCGGAGGGTGTGACTGCCGGCTTCATTTTTCAAATGGTCCTTGTCTGGCTGTTAGGCAATATCCCGACCATAATACTTCTGGCTGTATATTTCGGCTGCCGAGGCCGGCAGCGCCGCAAAAAGCAGATGGATAAAATGAATATACAGGATTTATGATTTATGTATCAGCAGGAAAAATCCCGCCGCAAAAACTGCGGCGGGATTTTCTGTTATGCGTTTTTTACGGCCTTGATGATGTCCCGGAGCTTTGGCGAGGCGCCGTAGAGCAGCACCCCCACACGGTATATCTTCGCCGCCAGCACGCCAACGCCCACGCAGGAGCCCAGAAGCACTGCGACGGAGAGGAGTATCTCCCACAGCGCCGGGTGGCTCATGGCTATGCGGGTGAACATCGCCATGGGCGAGGTGAAGGGTATGTAGGAGCAGGCGACCATCATGGGGTTATCCACGCTCCCGCTGGTCATGGCGATGACCACCACGATAAAGCCCATCACAAAGAGCATGTTTATGGGCATGGTGGAGGTGTTTATATCCTCCAGCTTCGACGCGGTGGAGCCCACCGCCCCGTAGAGAAAGGCGTAGATGAAAAATCCCAGCACGAAGAACACCAGCATCCACCCTAAAAGCGCCGGGGGCATGTCGAAGAACATGGAGATCATCTCCCAGCCCCCCATGTAGCCGCTGTTGAGCTTATAGAAGGCCAGCGCCGAGCCGAACACGCACAGAAGCTGCAAAAGTCCCGCTGTGCAGGAGGCCACAACCTTGCCGAACATCATGGATGTGGGCCGGGCGGAGGTGACAAGCAGCTCCATCGCCCGGGAGCTCTTCTCCGTCGCCACGTTGGTCGCAACCATCTGCCCGTAGAGGAGTATGACCATGTACAGGGCGAAAATCATGATATAGGTGTAGAAGAAGTTCTGCCCCTGGTCCACGCCGAGGCTCTCCACCGTAAATCCCACGGCGGAGGACATTATCCCCTGGGCATCCTCCGGCGAAACTCCCGCCTCCACCATCGCCCGGAGGCGGGAGAGCCCCGTGAGCACCTCCGACACCGCGGCGGCGGTCTCGTCGTAGATCGCCAGGTTGTCCACATAGTAGACAAAGTCCGAAAGCCCGTGGAGCTCCACGGCGCAGGCGGCATTGCCGCCAATGACCTCCGCCTTGACGTCGCCGCTCCCCGCCCTCACGTCGTAGTCCGGGAAGGCCGCGGCGAGGGCGTCGATGATCTCCCCGTCAGCGCCGGAGACGAGCATCACGTCCCGCTCGCCGCTCTCCACTGTGTCACCGTCATCACCCTCATTCAGGGCGGCGGATATGCGGGGGATGGATGTCACCACGGCGATAACGACCATGAGGAACACGGTTATTCCCACAAAAATTTTGTTTTTCAGGTATCCCTTCAGCTCAAAGAGGAATATTTTGCCAAACTGTCCCATGCTCTCACTCCCTCTCCCCGGCGTACTCCACGAATATATCGTTGAGGCTGGGTTCAAAAACCCGTACCTCGTCGATGTCAAACTCCTCTGATAGCCTCCGCAGCACCGCCATCTTCTCACCCGGGTTTTGGAGCCTGACGACAAGCTCCCCGCTGTCGTTTACGGCGCTTCCGGGGAAGGCGGCGGCGATTTTCCCGCTGTCGGCGGAGCGTATGGCGAGGCGGTCTCTGGG
Organism: uncultured Oscillospiraceae bacterium; assembly: GCA_947630755.1. Taxonomy (GTDB): domain Bacteria; phylum Bacillota; class Clostridia; order Oscillospirales; family Oscillospiraceae; genus RUG626. The sequence continues at coordinate 58,696 of CANRIU010000005.1, forward strand.
GTACTCCCGCTTTATCTCGTGCAGGTCCCCGGTGAGGACCACCACGCCCTTATTGATTATGGCGATGGAGTCGCAAAACTCCTCTATGTAGCTCATCTGGTGGGAGGAGAAGAGGACCACCTTGCCCCGGGCGATCTCCTCGCGCACCACGTCCTTCAAGAGCATGGCGTTCACCGGGTCAAGGCCGGAGAATGGCTCGTCGAGTATGACTATCTCCGGGTCGTGGGCCAGGGCCGTGACAAGCTGTATCTTCTGCTGGTTGCCCTTGGAGAGGGTGTCCAGCCGCTTATTTCTGTACTCCGCCATGCCCAGCCTCTCAAGCCACCTGTCCACGGACTTCACCGCCGCCGGGGTGTCCATGCCCTTGAGCTGGGCGAAGTAGACAAGCTGCTCTATTATCTTCTTTTTCGGGTAGAGGCCCCGCTCCTCGGGCAGGTAGCCTATGCCAACTTTCCTGTAATCTATGGGCTCCCCGTCCACCAGCACTGCGCCGGAGTCCGCCGGGAACACGCCCATGAGTATCCTTATCGACGTGGTCTTTCCCGCGCCGTTCCGGCCCAGAAGGCCGAAGGCCCTGCCGCTCCGGGCCGTGAAGCTCACGCCTGTGAGCACCTTTTTCTCTCCGAAGGACTTGTGGATGTCCCGAAGCTCAAGTCTCATTTGTCCGTTCCCCCTTTTATGGTGACTGTTTTCTCCTGTTCCGGGCGTATATCTCCGCAAGGCCCGTGAGGACCAGATTGTCGCACACCCGGATCTCCCTCCGGCAGAGCGGTACTACCGCCCGGGCCGTGTCCCCCGTGGCGACGACCTGTGCCGTGCAGCCCAGCTCCTCCTCCATTCTCCCGATCATCCCGTCCAGCATCGCCGCGGCGCCAAGCACCGCGCCGCTTCTCATGGAGTCCACGGTGTTCGTGCCGATCACCCGCTCCGGGGCCTCGAGGGAGATATTCGGAAGCTGGCTCGCGCCGGAGCTCAGCGCCGCAAGCCCCAAGGCCACCCCGGGGCAGATGGTGCCGCCGATAAATGACCCCGAGGCGTTTATGACGGAGATGGTCGTCGCCGTGCCCATTTCGATTATTATGATGGGCGGCTCATAGAGCCGCAGCGCCCCCGCCGCCGCCGCGATGAGGTCCGCGCCAGCCTGTGCCGGGTCGTCGATGAGTATGTTCACTCCGGTCTTGACGCCCTTGCCGAGGATAAGCGGGCTCACGCCAAGCGACAGCTCCACCGCCCTCGCGAAGGTGTTCGTCAGCGGCGGGACCACGGAGGCCATCGCCGCCCCCTCCAGCGCGCTCTGGTCGAGGTCATAGAAGGTGAAGAACCGCCGGAGGTCCGCTGCGTACTCAAAATGCGTTTTGGCCTTGTCCGTTGTTATCCGCGCGGTCCTGATTATCTCCCGCCCGCGCATACAGCCCAGGACGATGTGTGTGTTGCCGATGTCTACCGCCAGAAGCATAAGGCTCTACCTCTCCCGTTTCGCCGTTTATTCGGCGTAATAAAAGCTCTCCGGCTGCCTGTGGACGCCGGAAATGCGCACGTCAAGCTCCGGGTGGGCGCGGCGTATCGTCTCCGCCAGCACCGGGACCACCACGTTCTCCGTGGAGAAGTGTCCCGCGTCTATGAGATTTATCCCCAGCTCCCCGGCGTCTATAAACTGGTGGTGCTTCACATCGGCGGTGACGTAGGTGTCCGCCCCGGCCTCAAACGCCTCCGTCATATTCCCTCCGCCGGAGCCTCCAAGGACCGCGACACGGCGCACAGCGCGGCCCGAGTCCACAAACCTCAGTCCGTCCGCGCCGAGAGCGCCCTTGACTATTTTAAGAAAGTCCCGAAGGGGCATCTCCGGTACATCCCCTATTCTCCCGCAGCTCTCCTCCCCGAAGGGCGCCACGCCCTCAAGGCCCAGCGTCCGGGCGAGGGCGTCATTTACGCCGCCGGGGGCAATGTCAAGATTTGTGTGCATACAGATCGCCGCCATGCCGCTTCCGGCGAGGGCCAGTACGCGCCTTCCCGCGATGTCGGAGCAGTTGACAGCTTTAAGCTCGAAAAACATGGGGTGGTGGGATACTATGAGCTGCGCGCCCATCTTCCGCCCCTCCTCGATGACATCCAGCGTTATGTCCAGGGCGCACAGGACCCTGTCCGCCTCGTTCTCCCCGTCGCCCACAAGAAGCCCCACATTGTCAAAGCCCATCTTGAGGCGTGTGGGCGCAAGGGCCTCCAGCGTCGCCAATATTTCCTTTACCTTTGCCATTTTTCAACCTCCAAAAGCCTCTCCGCCGTCTCCTCTCTCAGACGGAGAATGTCCAAAAGCTGCCCCTCCTCCCGCCGCGACGCCCGCTCCATTCCAGCGGCGGCCCGGTTTAGGCGGGCAAGCTCCCCTTTCAGGTATTTTTCCAAAAGCGGCTCCCTCCGGTCCATGAGCGCGCCCATGAGGTCAAAGCCGCCCTCCCCCGCACGGGCGGAAAAGGCGGTGTAGAGCTTCCCGGCGTCCTCCGCGATCCTGGCGCCGACGCAGACAAAGCCGTGGGCATCAAGATACCCGCACAGCTCCCGGAGCTTGCTCTGGGGCTGGAGCACCAGCCGTGCCCGCCCCGCCCAGGGGCATTCGGATATTATGTCAACCATTGTCTCCCCGCCCATTCCGGCGATGACCACGGTGTCAAAGCTCCCGGGGACGGACGTGAGCCCGTCGGAGAGGTAGAAATCTATCCTCCCGTATACCCCCGCCGCCCGGGCGTTCTCCACCGCGGCGGCGAGGGGCCCCGGCCTTATGTCCGAGGCCGCGATGCGGCGGAAAAGCCCCTCCTCGGCAAAGTAGACAGGCAGGTATCCGTGGTCCGTGCCCACGTCCAACACGCTCTCCCCGGAGAGCGCGAGCTGCGCCACTGCGGCGAGCCTTCCAGAAAGCCTCATAATTCCTCCGGAAAAAGTAATGGCGAACTTATGTCCGCCCACAGAATGTTGACAAAGCTTCGCTTAAAATCAGCGCCCGTCCCTCAGGGGGATGCCCTTCGGTCACAGCGCGCCGGGTACCGACAAATCCCTTCCGTCGGCAAAGGCACAGCCTTTGCCGACGGCTCGAGGGCGGACTTATGTCCGCCCTCACCCGATTTTGATCTTACGCCTCCGAAGCGAGGAAGTCGTTGAGCTCCTCAAGGAACTCGTCGGGGTCCACGCCGTGGGCGTTGCAGGCCTGCTCAATGCTCTCGCCTGTGGCGAAGGCGCATCCGAGGCAGTGCATCCCGATATTCATGAACAGGGGCTGAGCCTGGGGGGCCTTCATCATGACCTCGGCAACGATGGTATCTTTAGTAAATGCCATAAACAGCACCTCCAAAACATATTTCGCTCTTATTATACCCAGGACAATTCGTAATTTCAATAGGAAAAACGGAAAAATCCATTAAATTCCGCCGCCATTTTCGCCCTTCCCGTTATTTTCGCCCTCTGTTCCCGGGCGTTTTTTTACTTTTTTGACTATGAATATGATTACCGCCGCGTCCAGCGCGAGAACTGCGGCGCCAAGGAGGAGCACAAGCCCTCCTGTCCCGCCGTCACTCTCACTCACACTCTCCGGGGTCCGGGCGCTTTTGAAGATGAGCTCAGGGCCGCGGCTTTCGTCACCTGCTCCGCCGCTGTCCCCGGCGCCCAGATTGTCGCCCATGCCCCAGGAGTGGACGGAGCCGTCCGTCTTTAAATACAAAAGCGTCTCCCCGCACAGGCCAAGTGCCGCGACGTATGAGTCAAGCTCCAGGCTGACGCTCTCCTCCGGGCCGGGACCGTAACTCAGACTGCCCTCCACTGTGAGCTTTCCGTCTGTGGAGATGGTTGCGAGCAGCCCGTCGCCGCAGGCCGCCAACGCCACATCCTTCTTGACGGCCGCAGGCTTTTCCACCAGGGAATCCACCAGCTGGAGGCTGGCGTCGATGTGCTCAAATATACCCCAGCGCCAGAGCCTGCCGTCATTCGTCACAGCGGCGGCAAAGCTCTCCCCAAGGCTCACGGACCTTAAGTCCTCCAGGACCTTCTCGGGCTCCGGGTACTCCAAAATTGGCTCTCCGGTGTAGGGCTCTCCGAAGTCGCCCCACATCCAGAGCTCCCCGTTTTCCTTTATTATCGCGGCGCAGCAGCCCCGGCAGGTCACCGCCCGCACCCCGTCCATTATCCTGCGTGGCTCGGTAATGACCTCCCGGTCTGGGTTTTTAAGCTCCATCTCGTGGGCGCCCCAGACCCAGAGGCTCCCGTCCTCCTTCACTGCCGCGGCCAGCTCCCCGCCGATCCCGGCGGATCTGACGCCGTCCATTATCTTTATAAAGCCCCCGGAGCAGCCCGGCTCCTCCCCGGTGACGGGCGTCTCATAATTTGACGCGCACCAAAGCCCGCCCTCCGAGTCTATGTACGCCAGGGCGCCGTCCCCAAAGAAGACGCCCCTGACCCCCTCCGCCGCCTTCACGGGCTCAGGAAGATAGTCGTCCAGGTCCTCAAAAATCGGGCGAAATACAAAATTCCGCCCCCACACCCACAGATTTCCCTCCTCTTCCACAGCTCCCCCCAGACTGCGTCCGACGGAGATAATGCCGTCGTTCACGCCGTCAACGCAGTCGTTTGCCAGGGCGGCGGTGGACACGGACATGGCAAGGGCGATAATTACCGCCAGAAAGATGAGCCTTTTTGACATGATTTGACCTCCAAATACGCACAAAAGGGGACGATGAACGTCCCCTTTGTGTTGGCTTTTATTGAGCTGTGTCTGCCCTACAGCTTACGCCTGGTGCTCCCTCATCTTAGCGAAGCACTCGCTGCAATACACGGGGCGGTCAGACTTGGGCTCGAAGGGAACCTTCGCCTCGCCTCCGCAGTTGGCGCAGACGGCGGTGAAATACTCACGGGGGCCGCGCACAGCGTTCTTGCGGGCGTCACGGCAGGCCTTGCAGCGCTGGGGCTCGTTCTGGAAGCCGCGCTCAGCGTAGAACTCCTGCTCACCGGCGGTAAAGACGAATTCCTTGCCGCACTCTTTGCATACCAGTGTCTTGTCTTCGTACATTTGTTGGACCTCACTTTGACATTTCTTGCCCTATGGGCTGTTTATTTGCGCCAGACTTAGCTGGTCAGCGCCTGGTCAGTCCGTCCGCGAAAGCTTGTGCCTTATGCGCTGGACGGCGTTATCGACGGATTTAACGCTCCTCCCCAATTTTGCGGCTATATCTGTATAAGACAGCCCCTCCAGATAGAGGTCGAGCACGTCCCTTTCAAGGGATGAGAGCCTCTCGGCAAGCTCCGCCTGAAGCTCATCCGTCAATTCCTGAGTAATTACCAGTTCCTCCGGATCTCGCAAATTGCCCGTGGACAGGATCAGTCTTTCGTCAAACTGCGGGGATTCAAAAGAGATGGAGTCGTTAAGCGGTCTGTGCTTGAAGCGCGATGCCCCCCGCACCGCGGCGAACAGGCGTGAGACTATGCACCGCTGGGCGTAGGTCCGGAAGGACACGTCCCGCCCCTGGTCGAAGTGCCGCACAGCGTTGAGCAGTCCGAACATTCCCTCCTGTATGAGGTCCTCGCTGTCGCCCCCTGTCAGGAAATAGGGGCGGGCCAGCGCCCGGACAGTCGTGGTGTACTTTTCAAACAGCCGCTCCTCCGCCGCGGCATCGCCCATACGGGCCGCCGCGCAGAGCTGTTCATCGGAGGTATCAGGATATTCCATAATAATACCAATTTTTCACTGTCAGAATAATCATATTATACGAATTGATGCAGATGTTGTCAAGCTAATTTGTTAAAAATTTTAAAATTTTTGTGAATTTGTTCGTTTTTTATAAATTGAGACTGGTTTGACCGCCCAGCTCCTCATTGGGACCGATATATTTAAGTCCCAGATGCTCGTATGCGCGGCGGGTGACGCACCTTCCCCGGGGCGTGCGGGTGAGGAAGCCCTGCTGCATGAGGAACGGCTCGTACACGTCCTCGATGGTGACGGGCTCCTCGTTTATCGTCGCGGCGATGGTGTCGAGCCCCACGGGCCCGCCGCCGTAGTTGTCGATTATGCTGACCAAAAGCCGCCTGTCTATGGCGTCGAGGCCGAGGGGGTCGATGTCCAGCATCAAAAGCGCCCTGTCCGCCAGCTCCTTCGTTATGGCCCCTCCGGCGTACACCTCCGCGACGTCCCGCACCCGGCGCAGAAGGCGGTTCGCTATCCTGGGCGTCCCGCGGCTGCGGGAGGCTATCTCCAGCGCCCCATCCGGGTCTATCTCCACATTCAGTATCTCCGCCGAGCGGGTGATGATCCGCCGCAGCTCCTCCGGCTTATAGAGCTCCAGCTTCAGGTCTATGCCGAAGCGGTCCCGGAGGGGCGAGGAGAGCTGCCCGGACCTTGTCGTCGCCCCCACCAGTGTGAAGGGCTTAAGGTCTATGGATATGCTCGTCGCCGCCGGGCCCTGCCCGATGATGAGGTCTATCTGTCGGTCCTCCATGGCGGGGTAGAGTATCTCCTCCACCGCCCGGTTCATCCGGTGTATCTCGTCAATAAAGAGTACGTCGTTCTCCTCAAGGTTCGTCAACAGCGCCCCCAGATCCCGGGGCTTCTCTATGGCGGGGCCGGAGGTCTTGCGCAGGGTGGTGCCCATCTCGTTTGCGATTATCTGGGCCAGTGTGGTCTTCCCCAGTCCCGGGGGGCCGTGGAGTATGACGTGGTCCAACGGCTCGCCCCGCCTCTTGGCGCTCTCAATGAACACCTCAAGGTTCCGCTTTGCCTTGTCCTGGCCTATGTACTCCCTGAGCGTCCTGGGGCGCAGGCTCCCCTCCGCCTCGTCCTCCGGGGTGTATTTGGTTGACATAATATTATCCGTGGAGGAGTCAAGGGTGTCCTTTGAGTAGTCTATCATCTGTCGCACCTGCCAGTCTTAGGATTTAAGGGAGCGCTTGAGGACCTGCCGCACGGCCTCCTCCACGCTGAGAGACTCCAGATCCAGCCCCTGAAGGGCGGCGGTGATCTCCTGCGGGGCGTAGCCCAGCACCGCGAGGGCCCCCGTTACATCGGCAAGCTTCCTCCCCGGGACGGCGGCGGAGACCGCCGCGGGCTTCTGCGTCGTCTCACCGAGCGTGGGCATATCCCGGGCTATTTTGTCCTTGAGCTCGAGAATTATCCTCTGGGCGCCGCGCTTTCCCACCCCGGGGGCGGCGGTGAGCATTTTCTCGTTGTCCGTCACCACGGCCATGGCCAGAGACTCCGGCGTGCACACGCCCAGGACGCTTATCGCCGCCTTCGGCCCTATGCCGGAGACGGACAGCAGCAGCTCAAAGCACCGCCGCTCCGAAAGGTCCGCAAAGCCGTACAGGTCCATGACGTTCTCCGCCACGTTGAGGTATGTGTAGAGCCTCGCCCTCTCCCCCGTGCGAAGGCGCGACAGGGTGTTGAGGGTAGTCATAACGGAAAAGCCCACGCCCCCGGCGTCTATCACTGCCAGATTTTTTTCAAGCAGGGCCACCGTGCCCTCTATATAGTAGAACATTCGCTTCTGCCTCCCTCGATGCTAAGAAGTGAGCCCGAAAAACGCGCGTGGCAGATGGCAAGGGCCAGTGCGTCGGAGGCGTCGTCGGGCTTTGCGGCGGACTTCAGGCCCATGAGCCTTCTGACCATCTCCATCATCTGCTTTTTGTCCGCCCTTCCGTAGCCTGTGATGGCCTGCTTTACCTGCAGGGGCGTGTACTCGTACATCGGGACCTGCCGCTCCGCCCCCGCCAGAAGCACCACGCCCCTGCCGTGGGCCACGGAGATGCCCGTCGTTATGTTGGTGTTGAAGAAAAGCTCCTCGATGGAAATGGCGTCGGGCTTGAATGTATCGATGAGCTCCAGCATATCATGGTATATCTGGTCAAGGCGCGAGGATAGCCTTGTGTGGGCGGGGGTGGTTATCGCCCCGCAGGTTATAAACCGCAGCTGCGCCCCCCGGGACTCGACAGCTCCGAAGCCCACGGTGGCAACGCCGGGGTCTATGCCAAGTATCACAGCCAAGCCCTGCGCCTCCCCAGTCGGTAATAAACACATTTTAACACAAAAGTGCCGGGGACGCAATGTGTTCACACATTTTTTCCCCGAAGCATAGACTGTATTGAAAATTCAAGGCGCGAAAGCGCCGCTAAGGAGGAATCACCATGCCGTCAAGGCCAGCCCCCGGCCCGGTGCCCAGCGATGTGAGCATCAGGGAGGCCGTGTGCGTACATACGAGCAAGATCTACGACTCCTGCAAGGACAAGGACTGTCTGGAGGACCTCAGGGTCTACCTCACACAGACATCTCAGGCCAATCTCGACAACGGCCTGAACGTCCGCGCCCGCTCCGCGGAGCTCCTCTGGGCCAGCCCCATGGTCGAGCCCGTGAGCTTCAACCGCGGCTACTACACCGTGGACATCCGCTTCTACTACAAGATAAGGGCCGATGTGTGCATGTCCAGCGGCCTCATCGCCCCCATCGAGGGACTTGCCAGCTTCACAAAGCGCGTGCTCCTCTTCGGAAGCGAGGGCAGCGCCAAGATCTTCACCTCCGACATCGGTCCCAGCTGCGTTGACCGCAACGTCATAGACAGCTCCAACCTTCCAAGGGCAGTGGTGGAAATAACTGTCCGCTAATAGACAGGCGACTAAAATATGCCAATTCGCATCCATATTCAGTAAAAGAGCGCACCGAAATTCGGCGGCGCTCTTTACTTTTGTGTCACATGAACCCCCGGCTATGCCGGGGGGGCAAAATAGGCTTTAGCTAAAAGCATCGAGCGAAGCGAGCCGCTATAAAGCCAGACTACGAATACCGACACGTTGCAAACAAGCGGATAAACCCGTTTACGGGTCGTAGGGCAAGTGATGCAAGTGACGAATATTCGGTGCGTCTTGAGACGCTTGCCGGTAAAAGGCCCTTATAGGGCCTAATCAAGCCTCCGGCTTAGCCGGAGGTTGTGACTGCCAAAATTCAGGAGGTAGCAGAGATGCCAACCGAAATCGAGGCCGTGGTCAGCGTTCCGCTGGACCGGCTGCGGGCTTTTCCGAATCATCCGTTCAAGGTGAGGGACGATGACGCTATGAAGGAGACTGTTGAAAGCATGAAGCAGTTTGGGATTCTCGTACCGGCCATTGTGCGGCCGGTGGAGGGCGGGGACTATGAGATCGTCGCCGGGCACAGGAGGGCCCACGCGGCGGAGCTGGCGGGGATTTCTGAGATGCCCGCCATTGTGCGGGAGATGGACGATGACACCGCTGTTATTTTCATGGTGGACAGCAATCTTCAGCGGGAGGACATCCTGCCCAGCGAGAGGGCGGCGGCGTACAAGATGAAGCTGGAGGCTATAAAGAGGCAGGGCGCACGGCACGATTTAACTTCGCCGCAAGTTGCGGCGAAGTTCCGTAGTGATGACGAAATCGCCAGAAATGCTGGCGTCAGCGGAGACACCGTTAGGCGGTACATTCGTCTCACTGAGCTTCAGCCGGAACTTCAGCAGATGGTTGATGAAAAGAAAATCGGCCTCACCCCCGCCGTGGAGCTGTCGTACTTAAGGCCGGAAGAACAGGCTGCCGTCATTGAAACCATCGACAGTGAGCAGGCCGTCCCATCGCTGTCCCAGGCTCAGAGGATGAAGAAGCTGTCCCAGGAGGGCAAGCTGGACGGCGACTCCGTCCTCTCCATCATGTCCGAGCAGAAGAAGCCGGAGGCGTGGAACATCAGCCTGCCTATCGAGAAGCTCCAGAGATACTTCCCCCGGTCCTACACCCCCCAGCGCATGGAGGAAACCATCTTTAAGCTCCTGGAGGGCTGGGCAAAAAGACGGCAGCAAAACAGGGAGCGTTAGCTTAACACGGGACACGGACCGGCCTTTGGACCGGCTTTTTCTGTGCCCGAAATCAAGACATTGAGGTGCTATTTATGGCAGTTTGCAGAGTTGAAAAGAATCGGAACTACACCACCATGTCCAACTACCACCTCCGGGACCGCAACCTCTCCAACAAGGCCAGGGGGCTGCTGTCCACCATGCTGTCCCTCCCGGAGGATTGGGACTACACCACAAGAGGGCTGGCCCTTATATGCAAGGGCGGCGTGGACAGCATCACCGCCCAGCTCAAGGAGCTGGAGCAGTATGGCTACCTCTCCCGCCGCAGATTGCGGGATGAGAACGGGCGCATCACAGATATGGAGTACGTCATCTATGAGGAACCTCATACGGATTCACCATATACGGAAAACCCGGATATGGTAAATCCAGATATGGAAAACCCACATCCGGGAAACCCCGCGCAAAGAAATATAGATATAAGAAATACGGAAATACAAAATACTGATCTACCAAGTACCGATTCATTCCCTTCCTCCTGCGAGAGCGCGGAAGTGAAGCGAAGGGACGCGATGCTGGAGAAGATGCGGGATTACCGCGAGATCGTCATGGACGCCATCGACTATGACGGCCTTCTCCGGGACATCCCCCAGGACCGGGACCGGGTGGATGAGATGCTGGAGCTTATCGTCGAGACGGTCTGCACGTCTACACAGCCCTTGTCGCCAGCGAAAAGCTCTATGAGCATTGCGCCGAAATCAACGAGGCGGCACAGCGCCGTATCGACCTTATCATGCCGGAGCTTGCCAAGAGCGCCGGAGCCACCGAGGACTTGAAGCGGAAAGACCAGCTTGCATGGGTGGGACTGATGAACGCTTGCCGGGCGCAGGCGGACGAGATTGTGAAGTTTGAGCTTGTCTACGATTGACAAAGACGAGCCGGGACAGCGGATAGGAACGCTCTGATTGATGCCAAAATCGCCGGGACGTTTTCTATTCGATATACACAGAGATTTAAGGAAAAGATTTTGATAAACGTGCTTAAAGAGTGATAGATTTCTTCACATTTGGGTGGTATAATGTTCAGTGTCGAGTAGGTGACTGTTTGACAAATCGGGC
>CANRIU010000006.1 GCA_947630755.1 uncultured Oscillospiraceae bacterium
AGAACGCCATCCCCAATGACCCGGAGAAGCCCTTCGTCACCAGCGGCATCCGCATCGGCACCCCCGCCGTCACCACCCGCGGCTTCCGTGAGCCGGAGATGGAGATAATCGCCGACCGCATCGCCGCCACAGTCAAGGACTATGACGGCACCGCCGAGGAGACCCGCCGGACTATAACCGACCTCTGCGCCCGCTTCCCCCTGTATTAAACTGTCGAAAAAACCTGACGGGCTTTTTTGACAGGGGAACTGCGGTTTTTTGCAGGGCGCGTGTCCTCGCAAATAATATGAAACAGTGTTTTTTGAAAAGCTTAAGCCGCGGACCCAGAGCTGGGTCCGCGGCTTTTATTGCGAGTAGCAAAGTAAACCCCCAGCTATGCTGGGGGAAGTAAAAAGCTTAAGCGGTGAAAAAAGTAGACAAGAAAAAAGCTCCCTGTTAAAGTAGAGGTGGTTTGCCGACCGCACAACTACAAGAACAGGGAGGTCTTATCGTGAAAGATAAAGACATAAATAGTTTAGAACATACGACATGGAGATGTCAATACCACATTGTGTTTGCACCGAAATTTCGCAGGCAGGTCATATACAGAGAAATAAAGGTGGACATAGGGAAAATACTTAGACAACTGTGTCAGCAGAAAGGGATAGAGATAATCGAGGCAGAGGCATGCCCGGATCACATCCACATGCTTGTGAGCATCCCTCCGAAGTACAGCGTGTCCCAGGTGATGGGGTATTTGAAGGGAAAGAGCAGCCTGATGATCTTCGACAGGCATGCGAATTTGAAGTACAAGTATGGGAACCGCCACTTCTGGGCGAGAGGGTACTATGTGGACACGGTAGGAAGAAACAAAAAGCAAGTCCAAGAGTACATCAGGAACCAATTAAGAGAGGACGAGCTGGCAGATCAGATGAGCATTAAGGAGTATGTGGACCCGTTTACGGGTCGCGAGAACAAGAAGGCATAAGACAAGCCCCTTGAGGGGCGGCCGGAAAAAGAAATGCGGTCGGCAATCCTTTCGGCGCCCCTTCAGGGGCTTCGTCCGTATTATGCCCTTTTAGGGCTATTCAAGCCTCCGGCTTAGCCGGAGGTTTTGACTGGTTCACATAAAAATTATTATTGAAGCATCGGGCCGCGTCAGTATCGCCTCGCCGCCCAGGCCGTAGAGACGCTTTATGACCTCCGGGTCCTCCGGTTCAAGCCGCAGGACCGACACGGGGACAAAAACGCGCTGCCCCTCATAAAAGGGCGTCTCGTTCTCCCGTGCAAGGGCCGCCTCCGGCAGGCGGAATTTTTGTGCGACGGACCTGACGCTCTCGCCCTTTCGCACCTTGTAGCAAAACACGCCGCATCTTCCTCGCAGGACGCGAAGGCGTCCTCAAGCTTGCAAAAGGCTCAAATCCGGTATCTTTCCGGCATACCCGCCGGAAAAACCTTCTCCGCGCATTCCCTGTCATCAAAAGGCAAAAGTGGCTTTTGCGCCAGCCTTCACTGGTATCCTATGCGAGGCATAAGTCCGCCGTCACACCATCCGGCAGCTTATAAGGACGCACCCATTTGGCGGGAGCGTCACGTCGTACTCTCCGTCCCCGGCGTCGGCGATTTTGAGCTCTCCCCCCAGGGCCTCGCCCTCCGGCGCGGCCCCTATGGAGCCCAAGTCGAGCCTCACAGTCTCCTCCTCCGGGCTGTTTGAGAATACCGCCGCGAAGGCCTCCTCCGGCGTGAATCTGGCGATGGAGAAAACCCTGTCTCCCGCATAGAGGAACTTCATCCCGCCCCGGGAGAGCGCCCTGTGCTCCGCCTTGAGGGCGCAAAGCGCGTGGTAAAGCCTCCAGCTGTCCGTGCTCTCGATGTCCCTGTCCCAGGGCATTGGCCAGCGGCAGCCCTCGTTTGTGTGCCTGTCGCCGCCAATCTCCGCCTCGTCGCCGTAGTATATGCTGGCCGCTCCTGTGAGCATGAACTGGAATACCGCCGCCCCGCGGAGCATTTCCGGCGTCATGCGGGGGTCGGTGGAGAGCCTCTCGATGTCGTGGCTGTCCACAAGGTTGAACTGGTTTTGCTGTATGACGAAGGGCAGCTTCGCCAGATGCTGCATCACCCTGGCGCGCACCTCCTCCCCGGTCATGCCGCAGGGCACGCCGCGGAGCTCCGGCGACCACATGAGGAAGTGGTCCTGCTGTCCGTAGAAGCTGCGTATGACCCTCGCGCAGCCGAAGTAATTCATGGGCGCGTCCCACTCGTCCCCCTGAAGGTACTCCGCGCAGTCGCCCCAGTCCTCGGCGAGGATGTAGGCGTCCGGCCTCTCCTCCCTGATTGCCCGCCGGATCTCGGGCCACAGCTCATGGGCAAGCTGCGTCTCGTCGTGCCTTGCGAAGGTGTCCGCCACGTCGAATCTCCAGCCGTCAATATTGTACGGCGGCTTGAGCCACTTGCGCAGCACCGAGTCCTCACCCCTGTAAATAAGCTCCCGCAGCCGCTCCGAGGTATAATTCAGCGTCGGCAGGCTCTTCACTCCCGCCCAGTAGTCCGGCTTTCCGGACTTATCGAAGAAGTAAAAGCCCCGCTCCTCGCTCTCCGGGTTATTGTACGCCCCCTCGGATATGGGGTAGAGCTCCCCCGCGCGGTTAAACCACCTGTTCTCCGCTCCGGTGTGGTTTATGGATATGTCGATTATGACCCTGATCCCCAGCTTGTGGGCGGCGGAGGTCAGCTCCGCCAGGGCCTCGTCCCCGCCGAAGCGCCTATCCACATGGAAAAAGTCCACGCAGTCGTACTTGTGCACCGAAAACGCCGAGAATATGGGGTTTATATAGAGCGCCGTGACCCCCAGCCTTTTGAGATACGGAAGCTTCATCCGTATCCCCTGAAGGTCCCCGCCGTAGAAGTCCATGCACCTTCCCTGCTCGTAGCTCAGCGGCCTTGCGTCCCAGGACGGCATCCGAACGGGTTTGAAGCCCTCGTGCACATACTCCCCGGTCTGCACGTCGTTAGTCTCGTCCCCGTTGCAGAATCTCTCCGGGAATATCTGATAGAACACCGCGTCCTTCACCCACTCCGGCTGAACGTAGTCCGCCAGCAGCCGAAAATCGCAGGTGTGGTCCGGCATATACGTCGTCACGCCCCGCTGGGTGTAGTAGTAAAGCGCCTCCCCGGTGCTCAGATAGAACTGATACCCTATCCTGTTTTCCGTCATCTTGAGCCTTCCCTCATAGCAGGCAAGGCCGTGGCTGACATACGCGCGCCTCATCCGGGAGATCTCCTGCCTGCCGTTGTGCAGGGACCTCAAAAATACGTCCTTCAGCGGCGCGGAATCAATTACCTGCAGCTTCACCGTCACCGTCTCCCCAAGGGCCGGCGAGGGCGAGCTCACAAAGTACTCCGACCCGTCGGAGTACACGCTCTCAAGCCATCTCTCCATTATTTCGCCCTTCCCGTGCTGCGCAAAAGCTCCCGAAGCTCCGGAAGCCTCCTCTTCACCGATGCGTAGCTCTCAAGCCTCCACTGCCAGTTGGGGCTTCCCACCGTCCCCGGCTCGTTGAGCCTCGCCCTGTCGCCGAGATTGAGAATATCAAAAAGCGGCGCAATGGCTATAGGCGCGGGCGATGCCATTATGTACCTCACAAGCTTCCTCGCCGCTGCGGTGCGGGGCGTGCCAAAATCGGCGAGGGCCCTGTTCACCGCGGCCTTCTCCTTCCTCGTAAGGTCCGCGTACCACCCCCGCACAGGCTGGTTGTCGTGGGTCCCGGTGTAGGCGAGCTGCCTGTCGGTGACAGGCTCACCGGGGTCAAGCAGCGTGAACTCCAGCACGTTCATCCCCATAAGCCCGTAGTGGTCCCGGAGCATAAGCACCTCCGGGCGCAGATCTCCCAGATCCTCCGCCACAATGTTAATGTCCGGCATCTGCCTGTATATCTCGTCAAAGAGCTCATACCCCGGCGCCTCGACCCACTCCCCCACTCTCGCCGTGGGGCAGTCCGCTGGGATGCGCCAGTATGTGTCAAATGCCCGGAAGTGGTCTATCCTTAGTATGTCGTAGAGCTTCGAGGAATACTTAAGCCTGTCTATCCAGAACTTAAAGCCGTTCTCCCGCAGCCGCTCCCAGTCGTATATGGGGTTTCCCCAGCGCTGGCCGTCCTCGTTGAAGAAATCCGGCGGCACCCCCGCCACGACCGAGGGCACTCCGTCGCCGTTAATGAGAAACTGCTCTCTCCCGGACCACACATCCAGCGAGTCAAGCCCCACATAAAACGGTATGTCCCCCATTATCTTAAGCCCCCTGGAGTTTGCGTAGGCCTTGAGCTTCATCCACTGCCTGTAAAACTCGTACTGGGCGAATATCCGGTAGCCTATCTCATCCTCAAGGTGAGAAAGGTCGTACCTGCCGTCAACTATCCACTCCCGCTGCTCCCGGGGCCACTCCACCCAGCTTCTGAGACCGTTCTGGGTCTTGAGCGCAACGAACACCCCGTAGGGCCGCACCCAGGCGTTTTTCAAAAACTCCTCGTACTCCCCGTCCGGCGTGAAGCGCCGATAGGCCATGCGCAGATAGCGCTCCTTGTGCTCCCGCGCGCCGGAGTAGTCTATCCTGTCCCCCTCCTC
Source organism: uncultured Oscillospiraceae bacterium (assembly GCA_947630755.1). Taxonomy (GTDB): domain Bacteria; phylum Bacillota; class Clostridia; order Oscillospirales; family Oscillospiraceae; genus RUG626. Next base: position 4,600 of record CANRIU010000006.1, read on the forward strand.
CGGCGAAAAGCCCTCCGGCAGCTCCTCGAGAAGCCCCTCCCGGTACAGCTCCTCCAGGTCGATGTACAGCTCGTCCCCCGCGAAAGAGGAGAGCGGCTGGTAGGGCGAGTTGCCGTACCCCAGCGGGTTCAGGGGCAGGATCTGCCAGACGCCCACTCCCGCGGAGCAGAGCATATCCGTAAACTCATATGCCTCCCTTCCGAAGCTCCCCACGCCGTATTTTGAGGGCAGGGACGCCACGGGCATAAGTATACCGCTTGTTCTCATTTCTTGTCCTCCGTTATTTTCTGCGCCCGAAAAACGCCGGGCCCGTCAACCTTCGACATGAAGTCGAATTTCGTCAACTATGGAACTATGATAACTCAGGTTAATCGAATAATCAAGTATTTCTTACCCTTATTCGTCACATTTTCCCGGTTTTCTCCCCGCCCCGCCGTTTGACATTCTCCCCGGGTTGTGGTAAAATCCTTGACGCGATAATTTTTCCTGGAGGTGTTACCTTGTCCTGTCCGGCCCACGGCGGCGACGCCGTATTCCTCACCCGCCCCGCGCTGGAGCTTCTGGAGCTCTTCCGTACCCGTCCCTTCCTCCCCCTTGGCAGATCCGGCGGCAAGCCCCTCTTCATCGACGACGACGGCGCCCGGCGGGTAAACTCCGTCCTCGCCCTGTCCCTTAACGGCCTTATTACCACGGACTTTGCGTCCCCGCTCTCCGGCTTTGACTACTCCCCATACTCGGAGTGTGAGGAGCTTGGCAGCATGGCCCTCACCCTCCGCGGGCAGGAGGCCCTTGACAGCATCGATATTCAGGGCATCGACGAGTGATTTTTTACCACGTCAGGGAACTTTTCATTAATATGCTCCGTCTAATTATGTGATACCGCTGTTTCTGCGGTCAATAACGGGAAAGGAACATTATTAAAAATGAAAAAACTGACTTCCGCCTTTCTTGCCCTCGCCCTTTTGCTGGCTCTTGCCTCCTGCGCAAGCCCCGCTCCCGCCCCCGATGGCGCCGATACGCCGGACATCTCCGACACCCCGGAATCACCGGAAGCCCCCAATACCCCCGCGGAGCCCGATACGCCGGACACTCCCGACGAGCCGGAAACACCTGTTGAGCCCGACACGCCGGGCACTCCCGACGAGCCGGACAACCCCGATGAGCCTGACGAGCCAGACAACCCCGGCGGCCCCTTCTTCACCTTCCCCGTCCCCGGCACGGGCGACGGCGATGATGACGAGGACGGCGACGGGACTCCCTCCCTCGTCCCCGGCTTCCCCGGCGGCATCCAAACCCCCGGTGTCAGCGATGTGCCCGATGTCGCCATTGAGGGGCTTGCCGACGGCGAAGCCCTCTCCTCCGACCTTGAGGCCCTTGTAAGCGGCAATACCGGGGATGTGACGCTGGAGTCCTCTCCCGTCACCGATGAGCTCTCCTGGCGCATAACCAACCTCTTCCCCGGCATCACAGTCCCCGAGGGGACGGCCGCCGCCATAGCCACTCCCCCCATAAGCTCCAACGCCCACGCGGCAGTACTCTTTGAGGTGGCCGACGGCGTCGATGCCGAGGCCTTTGCCGGGGAGCTCAACTCCCACGCCGACCCCAGATGGATGATTTGCTCCGCGGCGGAGAGCGTACAGTACAAGGTCGCGGGGAACCGCATACTCTTCGTCATGTCCTCCGCCGAGATCGCGGACACGCTTATCGCGGCCTTCAACGGCTGACAAATAAAAAAACATAAAAGGAGAATATAAAATGAAAAAGGCTTTAATTTTTGTTCTGGCTCTCGCCCTTGTGCTGTCCCTCGCCGCCTGCGGCGGCAAGGAGGGGGAGGACGGCGGCTCCGCCGTCTCCGCTCTCACCGATGAGGAGCTTGTTGACAAGCTCACTGCCATCGTCGACGGCAAGACAGGCGAGATGCCCGTGGAGACCACCTCCTTTGCCGCCCTTGAGGAGTCCGGCTTTGACCCCAACGGTCTTTTCTCCAACTGGTTCAACGGCATGGCTGTCCCCGAGGGAGCCAAAATAGCAGTGAATCAGCCCCTGATGGGTCAGGCCCATGTGGTGCTTCTCATTCAGCCCGGCGAGGGCACAAAGGCCGATGACCTGAAGGCAGACCTTGACGCCAACGCCAACCCCGGCTGGATGATCTGCATGACCGCGGACTCCGTCGCCTCCGCCGTAAAGGACGGCCTTGTCCTCTTTGTCATGACCTCCGGAGAATTGGGGCTTGACGCCCAGACCTTCGTTGACGCCTTCAACGCCTGAGACTAAATAAAAAAATAACCGTTGGGAGGCCCTTTTGAGCCTCCCAACGCTGTAAGTAAGGAGAGACGCCTGTGCTTTTTTCGGGAGCCACATTTCTGTACGCCTTCCTTCCGGTGGTGCTTCTTCTCTACGCCGTCGCCCCGGGAACAAAGTGCAAAAACTATGTGCTTTTGTCAGCCAGCCTTGTATTCTACTTCTTCGGTGAGCCCGTCTATGTGCTCCTTCTCATCTTCTCCTCCATCTCCGACTGGCTCCACAGCATCTACATAGAGAAGCACCGCGGGGAGCGAAAGGCCAGGATTGCCCTCATAAGCTCCATCGTCATCAACCTCGGTATGCTGGGCTTCTTCAAATATACCGATTTTCTCATCGGCACGGTGAACGCCGTTTTCGGCGTCTCCATCCCCAAGACCGGGGTGCCCCTGCCCATCGGCATAAGCTTCTTCACCTTCCAGACCATGAGCTACACCATCGACGTCTACCGGGGCCGGGCCCACGCCCAAAAGGACCTGGGGACCATGGCGACCTTTGTCTGCCTCTTCCCCCAGCTCATCGCCGGACCAATAGTCAGGTATGTGGACGTGGCTGCGGAGCTTGAGGGCAGACGCCACACACTGGAGGGCGTGGCTGACGGCATCCGCCGCTTCGCCTTCGGCCTTGGCAAAAAGGTTCTCATCGCCAACGTCATGTATGAGGTAATAGTATTCTTCCGGGAGTCCGGCGACAAGTCCGTGCTCTTTTACTGGCTCTACGCCGTGGCCTACACCCTCCAGATATACTTCGACTTCTCCGGCTACTCCGACATGGCCATCGGCCTTGGCGCCATATTCGGCTTTAAATTCCCTGAAAACTTCAACTACCCCTATATCTCCAAATCCATAACGGAGTTTTGGCGGCGCTGGCACATGACCCTCGGCGGCTGGTTTCGCGACTACGTCTACATCCCCCTGGGCGGCAACCGCACCACCAAACTCAAGTGGCTTCGCAACATAGCCGTGGTCTGGATACTCACGGGAGCATGGCACGGCGCGGAGTGGAACTTCGTCCTCTGGGGCGTCATGTTCGGGGTGCTGCTCATCATCGAAAAGCTCTGGCTCGGCAAGCTTCTCGAGAAGCTGCCCGCCTTTTTAAGCCACATCTACGTCATGTTCACCGTGGTGCTGAGCTTCGTTATATTCAACGCCGCGGGCCTGAAGGGCGTGGTCTCGGACCTTGGCGGCCTCTTCGGCGCGGGCGGGATACCCCTCGTGAGCTCCGACGCCGTCTACTACCTGAGAAGCTACGCCGTCCCCATCGCAGTCGCGGTGATCGGCGCCACGCCCCTCCCCAGGTACCTCTACTCCAGGCTCCACGAGGCGCCGCGGGTCGTGCTGGAGCCCCTCGCCGTGGGCGCCCTTCTGGTGCTCTCCACGGCCTTCCTCATTGACGGCTCCTTCAACCCCTTCCTCTATTTCAGATTTTAAGGAGGCGAAACGATGAAAAAAGCAAAAAACATCCTCACCGTCGCCGTATTCGCCCTCATTCTTGTCGGTTTCGGCCTCTGGCACATGATTCTCCCCGACGCCGACGTCTCCATATCCGAGCGCCGTGACCTCGCTCAGGCCCCCGCCCTCACCGCGAAGACCCTCTTCAATCGCGAATTTTCCGATAAGCTGGAGACATACCTTGTGGACCAGTTTCCCCTCCGGGAGAGCTTTCGCAGCCTCAACGCCAGTTTTCGCTTCTCCTTCCTCCGCCAGCTGGACTCCAACGGCTACTGGACCCGGGACGGCGTGATCTACAAGACCGAAAAGACCACCGACGAGGCGCAGATAAAATACGCCGCGAGGCTGTATAACTCCCTTATCTCCTCGGAGCTTTCCGACTGCAACGTATACTTCACCGTGATACCCGACAAGAGCTATTACGCCGACGACACCGTCCATCCCCGCCTTGACTACACCCGCCTCATCGAAATTATGAAGGCCAACGTCCAGGGTGCGGAGTACATCGACATCCTCGACACCCTCTCCATCGACAAATATTACCGCACCGACACCCACTGGCGTCAGCAGGACCTCTTCGACACGGTGGAGCGCCTCGCCTCCGCCATGGGCGTGGACGAATATCTCACCCCCGCCTCCGACTACACCCCCCACGAGCTCTCCCCCTTCTACGGCGTCTACCTGCGCCAGGCCGCGATGCCCGTGGAGCCGGAGACTCTCACCTACCTCACAGGCAGCTATACCGATAACGCCCTTGTCTCCGGCCCCGAGTACAAGTCCTCCGGCGTCTACGCCACGGAAAAATTTGACGGCATGGACGGCTACGACGTATTCCTCTCCGGAACTCAGGCTATAATTGAGATTGAGTGCCCCGACGCCCGGACCGACAGGCATCTATACCTCTTCCGGGACTCCTTCGGCTCCTCTCTGGCGCCGCTGCTGACGGGCGCTTACGCGAAGATAACCGTCATTGACTTAAGGTACGTCACAAGCGCATACCTGCCCACCATCGTTGACTTTGCCCCCGGCTCCGACGTGCTCTTCGCCAACTCCACGCTGGTTCTGAACACCGCGATGATCATGAGGTGACCCATGAAAAAGCTCATTATCCTTCTCCTCGCCCTCACCCTCGCCCTCTCCGCCTGCTCCAAGACCCCCGGCGGCGGCCCCGACGAACCTGACGAGCCCTCCGGACCCTCCTCCCCCGAGCCCGAGGAGCCCAGGGCCCTGGACCCTAAGGAGGTCATTCTCGCGGCCTTCGACGCCTCGGAAGCCGACCTTAAGTCCCGCTTCGCCGCCTCCCGTTTAAATGACCTCTCAAAGCTTGCAAATCTCGCCTCCTTCACCGCCCGATATGCCCTTGGCATCCCGGACGACAGCGGCGAGCTTCTGGGCACGGCTGAGGGGACACTCACCTACGAGCGCCTCTCCGGCAGGGCATCCCTCACCGTCTCTCTCCCGGACCTGGGCTTTGACGGGGAGCTCTACTACTCGCCGGAGTTTCTCGGCTTCACCTCCGACAAGCTCCGCGGCGACGTATACTACGGCCTCGTCCCCAGTGACATGGCCTCCCAGCTGGAGGGCACCCCCTTCGCGGAGCTCTTTGAGCTGGACCTCGACTCCGTCCGTGAGCTGGACGCCCTTCTTGAGAGCGTCCCCACCGACATCGGCGTCTACCGTGAGGGCGCCCCGGACGCGGCCCTTCGCCTCACCCGGGAGCTCATCGAGTCCATGACTCTGGAGCTTGCCGAGACCTCCGGCGGCTATGAGCTCACAGGTGAGATAAGCCCCGACGCCCTTGCGGACTACCTGGACTCCCTCGCCGCCCTCATCCCCGCCCTTGACGCCGAAGCCGCCGTCGAAGAGATTCGCGCCTCGGCCGCCCCCGCCCGGGCCGCCTTCACCGTCTACGACGGAAAGCTCACCCACCTTGCGGCGGAGTTTGAGGACTACCGCCTCGATGCGGAGCTCTACGGCGGCGACGGCAGCACCATTTCCGTCGCGCTGGACCCCCTCTTCACTCTGGAGCTCTCCCTCTCCGGCGGCGTCACCCTCTCGGTGCGCTCCGACTCCGTCACCGACCTTGACTGGGCGGAGGACGGGGCCTTCACCTTCATCACCTCCCGCAATGACATAACCGACCTTGCGCTGGAGGGCTCCCTCGCCGCCACGGACACCACCCTCGACTTTGACGGCATCTGGTACTCCGGTGAGCGCGGAGACAGGAACCCCCTCACCCTCTCCCTCGCCTCCGGAGGAGAGGTGACGGAGCCCTCCGCCACCCGTGACATAGGCGAGCTCACCACCCGGGACCTATACCGCATCATCGCGGGCTTCCTCCTCTCCTTCGCCCGATGAGCTGGTACGCCTATATCCTCCGGTGCTCCGACGGCACACTCTACACCGGGGCCACAAACGACCTTGAAAGACGGCTCCGCGCCCACAACTCCGGGCGCGGGGCAAAGTATACCCGCTCCCGCCTGCCTGTGGAGCTCGTCTACTCCGAGCCCCTCCCGGACAAATCCTCCGCTCTAAGGCGGGAGATCGCCCTGAAGGCCCTGACGCGGGAGCGGAAGCTCGCCCTCATCGCCTCCGCCGGATCGGCCGGCACGACAGAGACTTACAAAAAATCTTAATTTTTTCTTGACTTTGCCAAAGCAATGAATATAATAGTTACTTGATAAAAGAAAAAAATATTTGGGGGTAATTATTATGAAAAAATCTGTTTTCCGCATACTCTCACTGATCCTCGCCCTGGCGCTGGTCTTCTCTCTCGCCGCCTGCTCCAAGGAGGAGGACAGGGACGACGATGACGACGACCGCCGCGGCGAGGACGGCAGCGTCCCCGGCGACGAGCTGTCCGACAGGCCGGACCCTGAGAAGGAGCCCGGCAGGTACCTCGACCTTGTCCGCGAGAACCTTTTAAAGGAGCTCTCCGACCGCTACTCCGGCTCTCCCCTTGCGGCGGTGGCAAACTCCATCGAATCCAAGGGCACCCTCTCCGTCACCGGCACCATCAGCGAGGGCGGCGACACCCTTATCGTAAACGGCTCCCTGGGCTTCGACCTTGACGCCGGAGAGGCCATCATCGACGCCAGCATGAGCGTTGAGGGCGAGACTCTGGGCGGCACCATCTACATAAGCCCCGACTTCTGGGGCGTCAGCATCCCCATCATCTTCGATAACTACACCTTCTACGGCGTGAAGCCCTACGACCTCTACGACCAGGCCGTAAACTCCGCTGTCTTCGGCTCCGAGATGGACGAGGAGACCGCCCAGACCCTCAAGGAGCTGGACCGGGCAATCGACATCCTCAAGGGCATCGACTTCGGCGACCACGGCGACGCCGTGAACGCCCAGGCCGAGCGCCTCGCCGGGATTTTTGAGGACATGGAGCTTGAGGTCAGCGGCGATAAGGACGGTTACACCTTCACCGGAATGCTGGACAGCAACGACCTTGCCGACATCGTGGACGTGCTCACAAGCTCCCTCTTCTCCGACGACATGCTCTCCACTGTCGGCGACCTCTCCGAGGTCTTCGGCTCCGAATTTGACACCTCCTTCCTCGATGAGATGGAGGACGACATCGAGGCCATCCGCGCCTCCGGCGCCGCCTGCCAGATCGACCTTGTCACTGCCGACGACTGCCTCACCGAGATCATCGTGACACCCATCGGCGAGGACGTCGCCCCCGGCAACGTCTTTGAGATCAACTTCTTTGACGATGGCGCTGTCTCCTTCACCCTCGTTTCCAACGGCGAGGCGACCTCCGTCTCCAGCACCGCAAGCTCCCGGAACGGCTACACCCACACCATCACCGTCTCAAGGCCGGATCAGGAAGACGTCTCCATCACCGCCGAGTATGACGACGGCGCCCTCACCCTCGACATGACAAGCGAGGGCGAGCACATCACCGCCACGGCAGCTCTCGATGTCACCTCCGACGGCTTCACCCTCTCCGATATTTCCCTCTCCGCCGAGGGCGAGACTCTTGAACTGCCCCTCACCGTCTCCTACACCTCCTCCGGCACCATCCCCGCCCCCTCCTCCCTCTCCAACATCTTCGAGATGGACGAGGAGGAGCTCTACGACTTCATAATGGCTATCGACAACTACCAGTATTGAGCGCCCCGAGCCTCACTCTTTTCCCGTAAAAAGTAAAAAAAGACCGCTGACCTTCACCGGAAACCCGGTGTGTCAGCGGTCTTTTTTTCATTTCTTCTCCCGATCGATCATCTCACGAAATTCGTGTTGACTCTGGGCTCCGGCTCCGGGCAGGTGACGTTTGCGGCCCTGCCGAGCTCGATGCACTTTAAAAGCCACGCCATGTTGTGACCCAGAAGCCGCATTATCTGAAGCCCCTCCAGGTCCTGGGCGGCCTCGTCGGGCGTGTTCCCGTGGACCATGGGCCAGTACTGGCTCGTGGGTATGGGCATACCCGTTATGTAAAAATACTTGTTGAGCTGGTCGAGGGCGGCCGTGGTCCCTCCCCTTCTGGCGGAAACCACCCCAGCGCCGGGCTTGCCCCGAAGCTTTGCCCCGGCGGAGTAAAACACCCTGTCCATAAAGGATGTCATCCCCCCGCTCATGGATGCGTAGTGCACCGGGGAGCCGAAAACAAAACCGTCACAGCCGTCGATCATGTCCACAAACTCGTCCACCCTGTCGCCGCCGAAAACGCACCTTCCGCCGTTCCTGCGGCACCCGCCGCAGCCTATGCACCCGGCGATGGGCCTCGCACCTATCCAGAAGTGCTCCGTTAGGACGCCGTCCTCCCGAAGGGCCTTCTCCACCTCGCAAATGGCCGTGTATGTGCAGCCGTGCTCATGGGGACTTCCGTTGACAAGTAAGACCTTCATAAAATCACCTCAAATTGAAAATCGAATATTTCCGGGCTCAGCCCTCGAGCTCCGCCGCCGCGGCCTTCAATGTGTCCACAATGGGCAGGTGCTGGGGGCAGGCGCCCTCGCACTGACGGCACTGGATGCAGTCGGTGGCCCGGGGGTGGTCCTTGACGTGCTCGGCGTACTGCTCCTTCGCCCGGCTGCCCCAGGCCCGCAGCAGCTTCTCCTTTGCCCTCAGGTTGTACATCGCGAAAATATCCGGGATCTCTATCCCCTGCGGGCACCCCTCGGTGCAGTAGCGGCAGGCCGTGCAGGGCACCAGGGTGTAGTTATTGATTATATCCGCGCACTTAAATAGCTTCTCCCGCTGTCCATCGGTGATGGGCCTGAAATCCCCCATGTACCCGGTGTTGTCAAGCATCTGCTCTAAATTGCTCATACCGGAGAGGACCACGAACACCTCAGGCAGCGTCGCGGCAAAGCGTATTGCCCAGGAGGCCAGTGACGCGCTGTCGTCCTCCGCCCTCAAAAGCTCCTCCGCCTCCTTCGGGAGGGTCGCCAGCGCCCCGCCCCGGACGGGCTCCATGACGATGACCTTCTTGCCGTGGCGCACCGCCGTCTCGTAGTTGAGCCTTGACTGCACCCGCTCGGACTCCCAGTCGAGGTAGTTCAGCTGGAGCTGAACAAACTCCACCTCCGGGTGGGCAGCCAGTATCTTCTCCAGGGCGTCGGCCTTGTCGTGGAAGGAAAAGCCTATGTGCCTTATCTTCCCCTCCTCCTTGAGCTTTCTCAAAAAGCCGAAGGAGTCGAACCGCTCCGCGATGGGGGTGTTGCCCTTTCCAAGATTATGCAGAAGGTAGTAGTCAAAGTACTCCACCCCGCACTTTTGCCTCTGCTCCTCAAATATCCGCTCCTGGTCGCCCTCCTCCTTGAGGAACATGGTGGGGAGCTTCGTGGTCAGGGTGAAGCTGTCCCTGGGGTGGCGCTTCACCAGCGCCTCGCGAATGGCGGTCTCGCTGCACCCCTCGTGGTACATATAGGCGGTATCAAAATATGTAAATCCGCGTTCGAGGAAAGTGTCCACCATCCGGCAAAGCTGCGGCATGTCGATGCTCTTCTGATCGTTCTGATCTGTCGTGGGAAGACGCATGAGACCGAAACCTAATTTTTTCATACTTTTTTATACCTCCACTATACTTTTACTATAAAGTATTATAATTTTCCCGTCAATAAAACGCAAGCTTTTACAAAAAAACAGGCAAGAAATACAAACTTTTTAAATTTTTCTATAAAAGCCGCCTGCTTCCGGTTAAAAAATATTAAACTAATTTGATGTTTTTCAAAAAAGCCGACTGCTTCCGTTTAAAATATTTTAAACTAATTTGATGTTTTTCAAAAAAGCCGACTGCTTCCGTTTAAAAAATGTAAACTTTTTTATGCATTTTCGGAAAAAAGTACTTACATCCATTTAAAAAGTGTGTTATAATATGAATAAGTCGTAAAAGAATTACAATATTTGTTTATTTTATTGTCTTTATCTTATTGTATTTTGGGAGAGAAGCTTATGTACGTTGCGGGAGATTATATAATTTACGCCGGAGAGGGTGTCTGCGTAGTGGAGGACGTGGGCTCGCCGAACGTATCCGGAGTAAACAAGGACAGACTTTATTACACCCTGTCTCCTCTTTACCGCACAGGGCGGGTCTTTGCGCCTGTTGACACGAGAGTTTTCATGCGCCCTGTCATATCCCGGGAGGAGGCCATCGACCTCATCCGCTCTATTCCCGGAGTGTCGGGGGAGTTGTACGAAAATTCAAATCTCCGCTTTTTGACGGAGCACTACCAGCAGGCCATACAGTCATACAGCTGCGCGGGGCTGGTGAAGCTCATCAAGGACGTGTATTTAAAGCGCCAGCACGTCACATCCCAGGGCAAAAAGCTCGGGCAGATAGACGAGCGTTATATGAAGCGCGCGGAGGATATGCTCTACGGCGAGCTGGCCGTCGCCCTCGACATGGACAGGAGCGAGGTCGGACCATACATCAAAAACGCCATGGCTCGTATCGAGGCCGGAGAGGAATTCAACGGCTGAGGCCTGGGCGTCCGGCCTTTTGACAAAGAATGTGCATTAAATAAATAAGTGAGGAGCGGGTCAGGGGCGGCCCGCTCCTCTTTATTTTACTTCAAACTCCGCTGACATTGTGAGCGCCCGGGGGCGGGGCGTTGTATCCACCTGGTGGTGGTCAAAACGCCCCCGCTCACCGGGTGAGCAGATACCACCATATCGCCGGGGCCTCCCGGAGGTAGTAATTCATCTCCAGCATCGGCATTCCAGTGTCCGAACCCCGGGCAGTGACCTCCTCAAAGCCCGCGTCACGGGCCATAAGCCGGGCCCTCGCTATGTGATAGTCCGCTGTAATCACGCAGACGGAGCCGCACCCCGGGCTGCGCTCCTCGATAAGCGCCCTTGAAAAGCCAAGGTTCTCCTCGGTGCTGGTGGCCCGCTCCTCGAGGATGAGCCTGTCGGGGCTGACGCCGCGCTCAATTAGGTAGTCCGCCATGCACCTGGCCTCAGTTATATCCTCTCCCCGGCCCTGCCCGCCGGAGAGGACCAGAAGGGAGCCGGGGTTCTCGTTTGCGAATTTTAGCGCCGCCTCAAGCCGCGCTCTCAGCGACCGGGAGGGCGTCGTGCCGTGGACTCCCGCGCCCAGGACAACGGCGTACTCCGGCGCCTCGGAAGCGCTGTGGGCTATGAGGACCTCCCGCACTACGAAAAACTCCGTTGCAACGACGGCAAGCAAAACGCAGACCACAAGCCCCGTGAGGCATCGGCGCATTATTTTTGCAGCTCTCTCGTGTCTATCCCGGAGAAGGCGCAGGGCCATATACGCGCCGATAAGCGCCGCCAGCGCCAGAAAGCAAAGCCCTAAAAAGCGGTAGCCCACAAGGGCAAAGGAAAAGAATGCAAAAAGGACAACGCAAATCACGATTGCGGCAATATATCCTGCGTATTTTTTCATCCGGCGACCTCCTCCCACCTGGCGTACAGCTCCTCAAGCTCCCGGCTAAGCTCCTCATGCTGCGATGTCAGCTCCATGAGCCTTGAGTAGTCCGTGGCGGCGGCCTCCTGGGCGGCCTCATTTTCGGCTATTCTCGCCTCCATCGCGGCTATGTCCCGCTCCAGCTTCGCGGCCTGACGCTCCTTTGAAATTGCGGGGCGCTTTTCCGGCTTTTTGACCTTCTCCGCCCTGGCGGAGGCGGTCTGGGCGAGCTGGCGCTGGCGGTCGATATAGGCCCGGTACTCCTCGTAGCCCATTTTGTAGTCCCGGAGCTCCCCGCCGCCCATGGCCCAGATGCGGGTGGCGAAGCGGTTTATGAAGTACCTGTCGTGGGAGACGAACAGCAGCGCCTCGGTGTAGTCAGAAAGGGCCTCCTCTATCCACTCCCGGCTTGCCACATCCAAATGGTTCGTGGGCTCGTCAAGGATGAGAAGATTAATGTCCGATTTCATCAGCATACACAGCTTAAGCCTGCTTCTCTCCCCGCCGGAGAGGGCGTCCACCGGGGTGAAAACCTGCTCCCCCCGGAATAGGAACGCCGCCAGGCGGTCCCGGGCCTCCTGCTGGGAGCATTTGCCCTCGTACATCATGCACTCAAGGACGCTGAGAGAGTCGTCCTCAAAGGTCACGGTCTGGGGAAGGTACGCCGCCTTTACCGCGGGGCCAAGGCGAATGAAGCCGGAGTCCTGGGGCTCCTCACCCATTATCATCTTTATAAGCGTGGACTTCCCCGCCCCGTTGTCGCCAATCAGGGCGATGGACTCGCCGGGCTCTATCAGAAGTTCCGTCTCAGAGAGGATGCGCTTCTCTCCGAAGGACTTTGTGATGCCCCGGGCGACGAGGACCTCGTCCCCGCGAAACTCCGCCTCGCCAAAGCGGGACTTCATCTTCGTCTCAGCCCTGGGGCGGTCGGTGGTGCGCATTTTCTCTATGCGCTTTTCTATTGAGAAGGCCCGCTTGTGGAGCTTGTCCGCGCCCATGAAGGCCCAGAGGTGCAGGTCGTCCGCCGCCCGCTGGAGCTGGGCGATCTTGGCCTCCTGCTTCTCATACTGGCGGAGGCGCTCCTCGTAGCGGCGCTGCTTCTCCTGAATGTAAAATGAATAGTTGCCGCTGTAAAACTCCGGCAGGCCGTCGACTATCTCGATTATCCGGCTGACGGTCCTGTCAAGAAAGTAGCGGTCGTGGGAGATGGCAAGGACGGTGCCCTTAAAGCGGTTTATATAGTCCTCAAGCCACTCCGAGGCGGACATATCGAGATGGTTCGTGGGCTCGTCAAGGAGGAGTATGTCAGTGTCCTCAAGTATGAGCCGGGCGAGATTGAGGCGTGTCCTCTCCCCGCCGGACAGCTCCTCATAGGGCTGCTCCCGCTGAAGACTTGGTATGCCCAGGCCGTTTGCCACGGTGTCCCGGAAGCGCTCCAGCTCCCAGCCTCCGAGGCGCTGAAACTCCGCAGAGAGGCGGTCGTACTCCGCCAGGGTCCCGGGGTCCGAGCGGCCCTCGGCCATCTCGGCAGCCAGCTCCTCCACCCGCTCGCTCATCCTGAAAATGCGCCTCTGGGCGGCCTTCAGGACGTCCTCCCCCGTCCAGCCCGCGGGGTAGACGGGTATTTGGCTCAGCACCCCCACGCGCTTGCCCGGGGGCGTGACCACCACGCCCTCGTCGCTGTCAAGCTCGCCGGAGATTATGCGAAAGAGCGTCGTCTTCCCGGCGCCGTTCCTGCCCAGGATGCCTATGTGCTCCCCGGCGGTGACGTCGAAGGTCACGCCCTTCAATATGTCGTTGCCCTTTTCAAAGGCAATTCTGATTTTCTGAACGGATAGATCGATCATAATGGCTCCAATGGTAATTACACGAAAAAAGGCCGTCCATCGGGCGGCCTTTTTATGAGTTGTCAGTTAATTATTCCTCGGGCTCCAGGTCCTCGTCGTCGTACTCCTCGTAATCGTCGTCGGCGTCGTCATCATCGTCATCGTCGTCGGCGTCCTCCTCCGTGAGCTCAAGCTCCAGAGTCTCGCCGCACTCGGGGCACTGGATGACGCCCTGCTCCAGGTCGCCCTCCTCAAGCACAAGGGTCGCTCCGCAGGCGGGGCAGTCTACCTCATACTCGTAGTCCTCATCCTCGTCCTCGTCCTCATCGTCGTGGTGATGATGGTGATGGTGGCAGCAGCACTCATCCTCGCCGTCCTCTTCCTCGTCGTAGATTATGCTCTCCACAAGCTCAAGGTCGTCGGAGACGGCGTCAAGGCCCTCGTCCAGCTCCTCGATGGAGTCCTCAAGCTCCTCCTGACCTAAGGCCAGGTCCTCAAGGACATCGGCGATGGCGGCAAGGATCTTGCCCTCGCCCTTCTCGGTGTCAAGCTCCATGCCCTCCATAAGGCCCTTGATGTAAGCTACTTTCTCGGCAGGTGTCATTTTAAATCCTCCTTAATTAAGTCAAAAAGCGTAACTTAAAGGGGTGTATGTCAGCCCTTTGCGCGCTCGAGATACTCTCCGGTGCGGGTGTCGATGCGGATCCTGTCGCCAACATTGATAAAGAGGGGGACCTTGATCTCCGCTCCCGTCTCAAGGGTGGCGGGCTTTAAGGTGTTGGTGGCGGTGTTGCCGGCAAAGCCGGGGTCGGTGTCGGTGATCTCAAGCTCAACAAAGTTGGGGGGCTCCACGGCGAACACGTCGCCCTTGTAGCTGGAGATAACGCAGACCATGTTCTCCTTGACAAAGCGGAAGTTGCTGCCAAGCTTTGAGCCGCTGACGGGCTCCTGCTCATAGGTCTCGGGGTCCATGAAGTAGTAGAGGTCTCCGTCCTGATAGAGGTACTCGGCCTCCTTGCGCTCCACAAACGCCTCCTCAAACTTGGCGGTGGGGTTGAAGGAAGTCTCGGTCACGGCTCCGGTGATGAGGTTCTTCATCTTAGTGCGCACAAACGCCGCGCCCTTGCCGGGCTTGACGTGCTGGAATTCCACGACCACGACGGGTTTTCCCTCGTACTCAAAGGTCTTGCCGTTTCTGAAATCGCTGGCGGTTATTGTTGCCATGTTTTTTATCCTCCCGTAGAGTATTGTCCCAAAAAAGAGATGAAATAAATCTAATATATTTTAACCCATATGCGCCCGGATTGCAAGATAAATTTGCAAAATCAAGCGCAAAATACCAAAAGCTCCTTCGGAAGCTCAGTGAGGTCGAAGCACCCGTCCTCTTTTATCTCAATGACGTCCTCGATGCGCACGCCGAATTTTCCGGGAAGATAGATCCCCGGCTCCATGGAGATAACGTCGCCGGACCTGAGCACCGCCTCGCTTTTGGGGGCGCAGGTGGGGTACTCGTGTATGTCGATGCCCACGCCGTGGGAGAGGGAGTGGGTGAAATACTCCCCGTATCCGGCGTCGGCGATTACCTTTCTCGCCACGCCGTCCAGCTCCCGGCCTGTCATTCCGGCCTTCGCGGCCTTGATGGCTGTGACCTGGGCCTCTAAGACGGTGTTGTAGACCCTGACCATCTCCTCCGTGGGCTCGCCGATGGCGACGGTGCGGGTGGTGTCGGAGCAGTAGCCGCGATAGAGGGCGCCGAAGTCCATGGTCAAAAAGCCCCGCTGGAGCTTCACATCCCTGGGCTTTCCGTGGGGGACGCTGGAGAGGCTGCCGGAGACAACGATGGGGTCGAAGGACTTGTCCTGGGCGCCGAGCTTTAGCATCTGGCAGGTGAGCTCCGCGGCAAGCTCACGCTCCGTTATCTCGGGGGTTATGAGCTTTAATGTGTTGGTGAAGGCACGGTCCGCGATGCGCTGGGCGGCGACGAGTATCTCCATCTCCTCGGGGCTCTTGACAGCCCGCAGGTCCCGGAGAATGTCCTGCCCGGGGACGAATCTGGCGGAGAGCTTCGACTGGAGGGCGGTGTACCTTGCGTAGCTGAGAGACCCCTCCTCCACGGCGAGGTCCGTGACGCCGTGGGCCCTGAAGTAGTCGTTCATCAGCTCATAGACGGGCTTGTCGTTGGAGCAGATGACCTCCACATCGGAGATACTGCGGCTGGCGTCCTCAAAATAGCGGGCGTCGATGAAGAGAGCGGCGCTCCCGTCGCCGCAGATTATGAGCTCCCCGGCACTGGAGGCAAAGCCCGTGGCGTAGTAGCGGTTCTGGTCGGAGGTAACGAAAATGGCCTGCGCCTCGCCGGCCTTGACCGCGGCGGAAATTTTCCTTATGTTGTTCATGGATAACAGCTCCTTTTTTATTTTTTGCTCCTGTTTTTTCTCTCCCGGCGGAAGGGGAGCTCAAAAAAATATCTTATCGCGAGAAACGGGTTCGTGAATTTTATGGGCTCCACCAGCAGCATATGCACCCCGGCGAGGTTTGCGGCGATGGTGTCCGTGTATATCTGGTCGCCGGCGAGGGCGGCGTTCTCCGGCGGGACGCCCGCGGCGCGCAGCGCCTGCCTCACGCCCCGGGGGCTGGGCTTTCCCGCGCGCTTTATGTAGGGTATGCCGAGAAGGGAGGCAAAGACCTCCGGGCGCTCTCCCTTGTTGTTGGAGACGATATAGATGGCGATGCCCGCAGACTTCACCCGCTCCGCCCAGTCGATGACCGCTTTTTCAAGAGTCAGCGTCTTGTAGGGGGCGATGGTGTTGTCCACGTCAAGTATGAGAAGGTCCACGCCAAGGCCCTTGAGAAGCTCCGGCGACAGGTCCGAAACGCTCCGGACCCTGACCTCCGGCAGGAGAGAAAAGCTCATAAAATACCTCGTCCGGCATAGAATTTATAAAACCAACAGAAGTATAACACACTTCAGGGGAAATGTACATGAAAGATTTGAATTTTTTCCTCTCCGTGCCGCCCTGCCGCTCCTTCGACGCGCCCGAGGGGTTTAGGCTGTCACTGGCGTCATACAGTGTGGGGCGGGAGTTTCGGCTTATGCGCGCGCCCTGCCCCGCCGCGCCCGGCGGGCTGCTGGAGGCCGATATGCGGGCCTTCACCGGGTACGGGCCGCATCCGGGGCTTATCGAGCGGCTCATCCGGGAGTGCGTTTTCCGGGATCTCTCCGGAATGGTGCTGCGCCTGCCCCGCCCCACGGCGAGCATCGCCGCCTTCTGCCGCCTTCTGGAACCCGAGGCGCGGCGGCGGGGACTTGGGCTGTGGCTGCCGGAGAGCTATGCCCGGGTGGCGGAGGGCGCAAAGCTTCTCGTGCCGTCCATGTGCCTTGCGGGGACTTATCGAAGCTATGTCGAAAAGCGGGCGCGGCTCTACGGCGCGGACAGGCTGGCGCTGGACTTTAACTCCGGGGCGCTGGAGTTTAACCTCCCAGCCCTCTCCGGGCGGGGTACGGCTGTCCCGGTGCCGGGCGCCGGGGAGGGGCGGGAGTTTTATTCAAGTGAGCTTTCGCTGCGCTATATTTCCCGCGTCCGCCGGGGCCGGGTCCGGGTGACGGTGTGGGAGGACGAGACGGCTGCGGCGGAGAAAATCGCCCTGGCACTGGCTTTGGGAGTGAAAAGCTTCTTTTTACCATGCGCCGATGACGGGGAGCGGTGGAAAAAAGTCATAAAAAATTGCGAAAATCGTCTTAAATGATTGCACATAACGGGATTTGGTGGTAAAATAGATATATATTTTCCAAGGAGGTAGCGCAATGTCAAAAGCCAGGGTATATTTTACAAAAAATCTCTCCCCGGAGACTGTCGTTAAGATGTACGAGCTTCTGGGGGTTACCCTTCCCGGCAAGGTCGCCGTGAAGGTCCACTCCGGCGAGGAGGGAAACCAAAATTACCTCCGCCCGGAGTTCATGCGCCCCATGGTGGAGCGTGTCCACGGGACGGTGGTGGAGTGCAACACCGCCTACGACGGCGAGCGCAACAGCTCGGACAAGCACCTAAGGCTCCTCAAATCCCACGGCTGGAGCGAGTATTTTGACGTGGATCTGATGGACGAGACAGGTCCCGACGTCCCCCTCATCATCCCCGGCGGCAAGGTGCTCAAGGTGAATCTGGTGGGGAAAGATCTCATGAATTACGACTCCCTTCTGGTGCTCTCCCACTTCAAGGGCCACCCCATGGGGGGCTTCGGCGGGGCGCTGAAGCAGCTCTCCATCGGCTGCGCCTCCAGTGTGGGCAAGTGCCTCATCCACTCCGCCGGGAGGGACGTGGACCAGAATACGCTCTGGGATAACTGCGCCTCTCAGGAGGAATTCTGCGAGGCCATGGCGGATGCGGCGATGTCCGTCCACGAGCACTTCAGGGGCCGGGCCGCCTATGTGTCCATGGTGTGCAATCTGAGCGTGGACTGCGACTGCTGCGCCGTGGCGGAGGACCCCTGCATGGCGGACATCGGGACCCTGTCCTCCCTTGACCCCGTGGCGCTGGACAAGGCGTGCCTCGACCTCATCGACGCCGCAAAGGACGACCCGGGCCAGAAGCACTTTTTGGAGCGGGTGGACTCCCGCCGCGGACGCCACACCATCGAGGCGGCGGACGCGCTTGGCTTCGGGACCACGGATTACGAGCTTATTTGCGTTGATTGAAACAGCATGATGTGATGTGAAAGCCGCCCGGACGCATAAGCGTCCGGGCGGCTTTAGCTTCGGGGATCAATTTACGGGGGATGAATCAGGATCTGACGATTTGATTATCTGTCCGCAAGCTTTAAATACCTTGTCAATATTGCGGCTACTTCAGCACGCTGAGCGGTATCTTCCGGAGCAAAGCTGTTGCCTCCCTTCCCGGTGATAATACCGTTCTGCGCACACCACGCCACGGCCTCATGGGCCCAGGAGGAGATCTTGTCGGCATCGGCGAAGGGAATCTGATATGTCAACTCACCAGTATATCCTCCGCCTTTTTGCTTCTCATAGCGATAAAGGATCGTGACCATCTGTTCGCGAGTGATCGGCTCATTCGGCCTGAATTCGCCGTTGCCGTAGCCGTCAACGATGTCCTTGCTGGCGGCCCAGCGAACAGCGTCTGCATACCAGGAATTCTCGGAAACATCCGTAAACGGCATCGGAGAATCAATAGAAGGATTGCCCTCCAGGTTCCACAGGGTCATGACCATCTGCGCTCTCGTGGTGGTTCCTTTCGGGACAAACATACTGCCGCCGACACCGCTCATAATCCCTTTTTCTATGACAAAGTCAGTATACTCGTGATACCATGCATTTGGTTTTAGGTCGGACATGGTCGAAGATAAGCATTTTACAAATTCTGCGTTTACGGTGACCGCGCCGGAGGGCATGATGAAGGAAAATACATTCTTTCCATCGGCGGTAACATCAATAATATTCCCGTCAGCATCGGTAACCTCTATTGTTCCCGCGTGGTATCCGGTATCGGGCAGGGCCGTGACAGTGATCTTCTCTCCGGCCTTTGCCGAATTGGCAGAAACGCTGATTTTACCGTTTTCAGCTTCCGCCAAGGTGATTTGACAGCTTGTTTCGACCGGAACAGAGGGGGCGGAGGGCGTAGGCGGGACATCGGGCTCGACAGCGGACTGTATTTTCTCAAATACAGCAGTCAATGCCCTGTCTGAAGTGATCGTAAAGCTGTACTCGGCGCTGGAGCTTACGATTTGTCCGTTCTCAGTCCAATTTACAAACTTATAGCCTTCCGCGGGCGCCGCGGTGACAGTTACTTCACTGCCCTCATCGTATGTACCGCCGCCATCAACTGAGCCGTATTCCGCGGGGCTTGCAGTAACAGTAACCGTATATGTTTTGATTTCGGGCTTTATCTCGGCCCAGTGGGCGTAAATAGTCGTATCCTCGGTGAACACAGTGTCCAACGTGACCTGGACTCCGCCGTCGGCCTCGGTATACCAACCGAGAAAATCGTATCCGCTTCTGGTCGGAGCGGCCGGAAGCTCATCGAGCTTGCCCGACAGAGGGAGTATTACGGAGCTATCGCCGGAGACGGTGCCGCCGTTGGCGTCCAACGTCAGAGTGACGAGCTTTTGCGCCATGGTAAAGTCGCTGAAGCTCCTCAGGACAAAGGAGGCGTACCACTTATCGCCGCTCTGGAATACATACGGGAATAGCACACGGACGTCCCCGTCCTGCTCATAGTGCAGGATGACGAGCCGGTAGGGATCGATGTCTTCCGGTATAGGCATTGTGATCTTTACCGGGACCTGGAGATTTTCCTGATCGACGACGCCATCCAGACCCATGGAGAAGCTGATGGCGAGGGTGTTGTCATACTCCTTCGGTGTGGTATGTTCCTCCTGCGGCTTATCCACCTTGAGCACTATATTCTCTGTGTTCTCCGGTACGTCGTTAAGGGCGGCGCCGACAATGGATACATCCTCACTGTTAAACCCGTTAAGGTCGTCCCCGGTCTCCACACTGACCTCGATACCGGTCCTCTCTTCAAGCTGTGACAGAAGATCGGCGACGCCGCCAGGCTGGCCCTGGTCGGCGGCAAGGGCGGTCTCAAGGAAATCAGTGCCCAACGACTGGACAGATTCCTTCAGGTCAGACTCGGTGTCGGTAAGAGCGCTGAGCTGCTTTCGGGCTTCTTCGGACAAGCTGGCGACGTTGTACGCCGGGCTTAGTTCGGACCATGGGCTGGTCCGGATAACCTCGATGTTTTTGGATATGGACCTCACTCTGAAATAGTAGTATCCTTCGCCATAATAACTGAACATATGATTGATAAAATCATTATACATGTATTTAACTGTTTCTAAGCCATAAACAGGGTAGCCAAGATTTTGGTAATAACTATTAGGGTAATAACCACTCATAGTATACATTGGACCTTCAACATTCTCCGTATCCCCTGTTTGTGAGAAAAAGAAAGCAATATCATACTCATCAAGATTACTATCATCTTCCAAGACTTTGAAATCAATCTCGTTGCCATTCCAATTCAGCTCAGTGGGAGCAGGCAGCTGAGCCTCCGGTCGTTCATATGTCCAGTGCTCTGATACTGCAATCTCACTGTCCAGATAATTGACTCCGTCACCCAAAAGCTGAACTGTGAAATAGTATTCTCCGCTTGTTAACTCATAGTAGTAATCGCTTTCCCATTCCGGTACCGTGTCCTGATAAGTAAAATGACATGACCAAAAATCAAATGGCGATTGGCACCCGTTGTCCCCAAAATATTGGGGGGCATATTCTTCAAGAATAACAGAATCAGGATTGCCTACCTGATAGTAATTAATCTGGACTGCACAACCAGATGGAAGATATTCAGCAGTAAAACCCGTGCTAGATTTTTCTTCAACGTATTTGCGCAGTTCTCCGCCTATATAACCATACATCATCCCCCACGCCAAATTTTCGGGAGTCGGCAGCTTCACAGGCTCGGGTTGGGGGGTTGGGTCCGTTTCTTCCGCCGCAAGCACCGATGGAACCATGCACATTATGACCGCTGCAGCGACCAGCATACAAATCACACGATGTAATTTTTTCATGACATTTTACCTCCAGTACTTATTTATTCAACTCCAATAAACCTTTTTGCTACTTCCTTTAAGCATGTTATGAATTCCCTAAGTCTGTCGCTTCCATTAATCCTCAAATAATCGTTTAAATTCTCCCCTTTCTCAAAGTTCACCTGTTCCATCCAGTAATTGATTTCATCAAACTTAATAATACCTCGCGCTGCAAATAAGCTTAGTCCGTTCTCCAATTCTTCATACGGTTCAGTAGAAAAAGAGTCAGCTGAAATAATTCGGTTACCATCACTGTCAAGGCAGCCTATGCGGAATAAGCACTCCAATTCAAGGGCCCATTGTTTTGATTCTCTACACATGTTTTTCTCCTCCAATCATTTTTTTGCAATGCAGAAATTGCGATTAAGTGTACTTTTCTGCACACGCAAAATCCTGCCATAGTCTTATCCCGTAAGAGAAAAAAATAGTAAAATTGGTATTGAAAAACATCCTTGGGACAGCTATAATAAGAACATACTTTAATGTAAAGCAATTTACAAAAAAGTACACTTTTTTGCAAAATCTCCCTTCAAATCCTGTTTTTCACCCTTTTCTACAGACAAAAATGCCGCGCGGGGGACTGTCCCCCGCGCGGCTTATTTTACTGCGACACTGTATACAGGGCGTGGAAGTAGCCCCTTTTGTCCATCAGCTCCTCGAAGCTCCCGGATTCCGCGATCCTCCCGTCCTTCAGGACGAGTATGCCGTCGTACTGCCTGAGAAGCGACTCCGTCAGGGCGTGGGTGACGACTATGCGGGTAATGCCCTCGAGCTTCAATATGTCCCCCGTCACCTGATAGGCCGTCTTGGCGTCCAGAGACGCCGTCACCTCGTCGGCAAGGAGCACGGAGGAGCTTTGCAGGAGGCTCCTGGCGATGGAGATGCGCTGCTTTTCGCCGCCGGAGAGGTTCTTGCCGTTCTCGCCGCACCTGTAGTCCGGGCCGTGCCCGGCTATGAGCGGCGATAGGCCGGAGCGCTCTATGGCCCGCTCAACGTCCTCCTCGGGGAAGTCCCGGAACATGGTGATGTTGTCCCGGATGGAGGCGTCGAACACGAATACGTCCTGCTCCACCATGGAGACGAGCTCGTATAGCGATTTGCTGCTCACCTGCCGGAGCTCCGCGCCATCATAGCGTATCTCCCCGGCGTAGTCCCGGCGGGAGGCCATAAGGAGGCTCAAAAGGGTGGATTTCCCGCTGCCGGAGGCGCCGACCACGGCGTAGCTCTTCCCCGCGGCGAAGGTGAAGCTTATGTCGTGCAGGACCTCCCGGCCCGGCTCATAGCCGAAGCTGAGATCGCGCACCGAAATGCCGTCCTTGAGGCTCTTTGGGATGTCCCGGCCCTCGTCCCGGACGTTGGATTCCAGCGCCGAGGCCATCTTGTCCACAAGGCCCAGGGCCGCCCTCCGGGAGGCCAGAAGCCCCGGCATCTCACGGACCGAGGATATGACGGCGCCGGTCAGGT
This sequence comes from uncultured Oscillospiraceae bacterium, assembly GCA_947630755.1. GTDB lineage: Bacteria > Bacillota > Clostridia > Oscillospirales > Oscillospiraceae > RUG626. Next base: position 27,132 of record CANRIU010000006.1, read on the forward strand.
TCATGAATACGATAAGTATCCCCGGGGTTATCCCAAAGCCCGAGAGGGCGAGGACGGCTCCCACGAGAAACGAGCCAAACTGGGCTATGCTGGAGGCGAGGCCGCTGGTCATGCTTATGATAACATTGAGCTTTCTGCGGCGGCATTTGGCCTCCTCGGAGGCGTCGCTTGATTTGGTGAGAAGGTCCACCGCCGCGCCCTCCGCCCGGAAGCTCTTTATGACCGAAAAGCCGCTGAGGATGTCCTTGAGGGAGGCCGTAAACCCGGCGTTTTTCTCCGAGACTGTTTTCTCCGCCCGCTCAAGGCGCTTTCCCGCCAGGGCGGAGGTCAGGAAGGGCAGGACGCACAGGGCCACGGCGATAAGGGTGAGGAGCGGGCTGTACACCAGCATCAGGATGAGCGACCCCGAGCCCCAGACGACCATGAAGGTCAGCATGTACTGCTTTTCCAGATAGCCTGCCTCCACTGTCGCCAGGTCGTTGGAGAAGGCGGAGAGGTAGACGCCAGTGTCCTCGATTTTGAATGATGCGATGCTCTTCCGGGTCAGCCGCTCAAAGGCGAAGGTCTTAAACTGTGACAGGGCCTTTTTCATAAAATGCGGCTCGGAGACGTAGTTAAGCGCCTTTATCGGGACTATAAGCAGCACGTCCAGGGCCACAAGCACGGAGATCGTCCCCAGTCCGAAGGAGCCCTCCACGCCGGAGACGGCGTCGACGAACTGCTGCAAGAGCCAGGAGTCGTAAATGTTCATGGAGGCGATGAGCATCGCCGAGAGGATCATGCAGGAGTAGGCGATTTTGTTGCCGTTATAAAATTTTGTGATGTACTCTCTTCTCAGTGCGGCGTTACTCATTTCCTGTCTCCTCCCAGAGGCTGCTGAGCCTTTCGCTCTCCAGAGCTTTTATTGCGTTGACCACCGCCTCCATGGCAGTGCCGCCCAGGCCGTCGAAGGCCGTCTGGCGCATTGAAGCGGTCACAAAGCGCAGACTGTCCGCGGAATAGTCGGGGCTTTTGTCAAATCCCTCCGTAAGCCTCTTTGCCGACAGAAGGGACGCGCGGGCCGCATCCATTTTCCCCAGCTTCATCTGCGCGTAGGCAAGACAAGCATAAAAGCTTGCGCAGGGCTTGTCGAAGAGGCTGCTTTTCCCCTCTGACTTCAGGCCCGCAAGGAAATTGAGGGCAAGCTTGAGGACCGCCTCCCCGGAGGCGTAGTCCTCCCGCTTGAAATACACGTTCATAAATCCGTTGACGATTCGAATGAGCGCCGCGGAGGCGGAGACGAGAGCCGTGGAGAGGTACTCCGCCGCCTCCTCCGGGCGGTTGCATATCCCCGCCAGGTACTGGCCTATGGCATCGTCGTTGATGCCCCGGGGGTTGGCGCTCTTTAAAAGCTCCAGCGCCCGCTCCGACTCGCCAAGCTCCATATTCGCCACGGCCATGTCGTAGGTGATGGAGATCTCGCTTATTTTCGGGTCCGTGTTCTGCTCGAGGAGGAGTATCGCCCGCTCCATGAGCTCAACGGAGCGCCGGAGAAGGGGCTTATCGCCGCTCGTAAGTCCGAACAGATAGTAGAGAAGGGCGCTCTGGTAGACGATGTCGAAGCTGTTGGGGTAGCGGATGAGGGCCTTATTCGCCTCGGCAAGCCCGGCGGAGTCCCTGCTCAGTAAGTAACCCCGGAGCCGGGCCGCCGTGTCGGCCTGCCTGTTGCTCCTGGCCTCGTAGCCCAGGAGCACATCCACCGACGTGTCGAACAGGTCCGCAAGCTCAACTAAAAGTGACAGGTCCGGCGCGGACAGGCCCGCCTCCCACTTGTATACCGCCCCCGCGGTGACGCCAAGGGCGTCGGCGAGCTGCTGCTGGGTGAGTGCCCGCGCCCGCCTCATGGCGCGGATGTTTTCAGAGAGATCAATTTTCATATCGTCCCCTCCCTTTCGTGCTGACGCTATTATAACGCCGAAGCAGGGATTTTGGAACACACCATTCGTATAATCCGGAGGATATTATTTATACCGTCGGTATGTATCGGGGCAAATCTGACGGATAAACACAAGGCGGCGAGGACGTCTGAACTGTTGATTTTATTTACCAGACGTTATATAATGTTATTGTTATTTAAGGCTGTGCGGACGGCGGGAAAACGGAGGCTGAAATGCAGATTCTTCTTTGTATTGTAAGCGTTATTTTTGGCGGGCTGTCGCTAATTGCGGCTGTCAGTCAAATAAAAAGCGAAAAGAAGCCGCCCTCGGCTTTTATCATGCTCATCGGCTCCCTTATGCTAATAGCTGCCGTGATTTTCAATATCCTCGGGCAGGAGTTTGACTATATGATTGCCTTACTCGGGTGCGTGGCGGTCTGTGCCGCGGCAATCATGAACGGGATAAAAGGCGGGCAGCTCCATATACCGCATCACGTCATACGCATTACGCTGTCGATCGTATTGATTGCCGGATTTGTTCTTCTGTAATGGGCGAGGGGTTAACTGTCGGCGAGGGCGTTTTGTGGGTCCTTGCCTGGTTTGGCGTTATGCTGTTCTACACGCTTTTGGATGTGGCGGTATGGAGAAAAACAGCACCCGGTCATGCAAGGCTGCTGAATGTAATTTCAATCGCTCTGTGCATGGGCGGGTTTCTGAGTCTTTTAAGGTCAAAATATGGTTTTCAAATCGACCCTTTAAACGGGTTTTCCCCGGAAGGTATGCTCCTGGCGGCGGGCTGCGCGGCGGCGATGTACCTTCTTCTGGATAAATTCCTGGACCCTGTTTTTGAGGGTATGCTCCCGGGAAGCGAGAAACGCTATCGGGAGGCGCTGGAGCACCTAAGGGAGGCGCCGATACTGAGCTTTATTCAGGTCTGTGTCCTCGCGCCGATAATGGAGGAGGCTTTGATGCGCGGTTTCCTTCTTGGCGGATTATCCTTAAGCTGCGGCGCGGTGACCGCGCTTCTTATTTCGTCGGCGCTCTTTGCGCTGCTGCACTTCAACATGGTTCAAACGCTGTCGGCATTTATCTCCGGCATCGCGCTCGGTCTTGTTTACATACGAACGGATTCACTTATATGCTGTATGGCGGCACACGCGGGATATAATATGATCTCGTATTTTACAACCGTTTTTCCAAATCACAGCTGTAAAAAAGGAGGACAGACATGACAGAATATCTCTTTCCCCAGGACCTTAAGGATGACGTGACCAGTGACACATTCACCTTCCTTAATGATGAGCTAATGCCCGACGATGCGGACGCCGGCTATACCCGCCCGAGCTTCAGCTTCGTCAGGGTGGATTTTGACCAGCTGGGCCAGGGAGGCGCGCGATACGAAGCTGCCGTCAGGGAATATGCGCGCATAGAGGAGGCTCTCCGCGCGGAGGCAGCCGTCCGCAGGGAGCTGAAGATGTATTTCACGCTTCCGGGTTTGGACAGGGCCGCCGAGCTGAAGGTATACGACTGGAGAGGCAGACGCGCATACTTCGTGCTGCCCGAGGCGCAGCAGGCGGAGTTTGAAGAATGGAACACCTCGGAGTTCTCCGCCTTTTGCGCGGAAAAAAACATCCATTTTGTGGTCAAAAAGGGCGACCGCTTCCACGACCTGACGACGGGAGAGGATTTTGTCATACATTGTGAGTACTTCCCGGGAATGGCCGACGATGCCGCGACTTATCAGGAATACACTATCCTAAAGGTCGAGCAAAAGTGAGGCGCGCGGGAGAAGCATCCTTAAGGTCATTATCCAAATAAAAAGCGTATAATAAGTTTGAGGGAGGCTTACCGATATGGTAAGCCTCCCTCAAGCCGTCGACAAAGGCATTGCCTTTGCCGACGGAAGAAATTTGCCGGTCCCCTCCATGCACTTCGTACACATTTCCGCGCCAAGAGCCGCCCTACAGGCGGTTGCGCTCCGAAATGGCGCCTGCGGGCGCACATCCGGGGACCTAAATGGGGCAAAATCCGACGCACATGTCGTCGGATTTTGCATTGAATTTTTTTCGCGCTGTGACCGAAGGGAATCCCCTTGCGGGACGGGCGCTAATTTTAAGCGAAGCTGTTTCAACACTCTGAGGGAGGCTCGCCGATATGGTAAGCCTCCCTCTGATGTATGTGGTCACAGATATTAGCTGATTTGCAGGGACTTTTACCTCAAACCTGTACATAGCTTAATTTCCATTTTATGTAATGCCGAATCAACCGCAGGATTTTCCATATTCATCAATCCTTCTTTTATATCATTTGTAAATGCCGCAGTGCGTTAACAATCGCCCTTTCCTTATCTTCGGGGCATTTCGGCTTCCTCGCCTCTTATGACTTCGGCTTAGTTTCCTCTTCAATATGATGCTCGACATTGAGCTTGGACAATAAACACACTGTCTCCACATGCTCCGTTCTCGGGAACATGTCCACCGCCTCGGATTTTTGGGGGACGTAGGACAAACCTGTAAAACGCTTTATGTCCCGGGCGAGGGTGGCGGGGTCGCAGGAGACGTAGACCACCCTCGAGGGGGACATTCTCGCAATCGTCTCTATTACCGGCTGCTCAAGGCCCCGGCGGGGCGGGTCCACCACCACGACGTCGGGGCGGACGCCCTCGCGCTCGAGCCTTGCGGCTATGTCGGAGGCGTCGCCGCAGAAAAACTCCGCATTCGTCACGCCGTTGGCCCGGGCGTTTGACCGGGCGTCGTCGATGGCCTCGGGGACTATCTCCGCGCCTATGACTCTCTTCGCCCTCCCGGCAAGGCACAGCGAGATGGTCCCTATGCCGCAGTACAGGTCCAGGACAGTCTCCCGCCCCGTGAGGGCGGCGAAGTGCAGGGCGCGGCTGTACAGCACCTCGCACTGGCTGCGGTTGACCTGGAAAAAGGACGGCACGGAGAGGCGAAAGCGAAGCCCGCAGAGTGTCTCCTCCATCGCGCTCTCGCCCCAGGCCGTGCGGTAGCGGTCGCCAAGGATAACGTTGTCCGGTCTCGTGTTGTAATTTACCACGATCCCGGTTATCCCGGGCTCGGCAAGGCGCAGGCGCCTGACAAGGCCGCCCTCGTGGGGAAGCTGCCGCTCCGCCGGGGCGTTGACCACAAGGCACACGAGGCTGTCCCCCGTCGAGCCCGCGCGGACATAGATGTGGCGCAAAAGCCCTGTGTGGGTGTGCTCGTCATAGGCCTGGACGTTAAACTCCCGCATCCACGCCAGGACCGCGCCCCTGACGCGGGAGGCGGACTCCGGCTGGAGAAGGCAGTCCGCAGCGTCGAGCACGTCGTGGCTCCTTGCGCGGTAGAAGCCTATCCTAGGCCCCGGCGCGGCGGGAAACTGGACCTTGTTCCTGTATCTTTCGCAGCTTACCGCGCCGTGGACGGCGTCCAGCGTGAGCTCCACCCCGCCGATGCGGCGGAGGGCGTCCTCCACCTTTGTCCTTTTGAAGCGCAGCTCCTCGGCGTAGCTCATATGCCGAAGGCCGCAGCCCCCGCAGGCTGGGTACAGCGGGCAGTCCGGGCGGACCCGCTCCGGGGAGGGCTCAAGCACCTCCTCCGCCCTGGCAAAGGCGGAGTTCTTCAGCACCTTAAGTATCCTTACCCGGCAGCGCTCCCCCGCTATTGCGCCGGAGACGAACACCGCCATGCCGCCGATCCGCGCCACGCCCATGCCGTCGGAGCCGTAGCCGATTATCTCCGCCTCAACTATGTCGTTTTTCGATAAATCAGTCATTAATTCGGTTAAGGTGACGGGAGTCGAACACACGCCGCTCCACGCGGGCCCTTTTCGGCGCTTTTCACCTTGTCGTCGTCGCCTTGCGTCAGCAAGGCTTCCTCCGACCCGGCGAAAATCACTCGAAAATTGCGACCCGTGGAGTGCTAAGCAGTTTCTGGCGAGCGGATTTGTGTCCGGGCGAGTAAAAGCCCACAGGGAATACTTTCGTATTTCCAAGGGCTTTGCCGAAGTCCGGGCGCAAATCAGCCGTCAGAAACCGACGCGGGTTCAACTCCCGTCACCTTAAAGCCGGGGCGCGCCCCGGCTTTTTCCTTTCCTATACTGTTACTGTTTTTGCGGTATTGTTTTAAGTTCCCGCTTTAATGCCCGTCAGGCAATTATAACGGTGATGTTCCCGTCCTGGGTGGTGATGCCAACGCGCTTGAGCTCACGCTTATAATTTGCGATGAGCTCGTTTGCCAGCTTATCCTCGATGTCCTTCTGGATGGTGCGGCGAAGATTTCTGGCGCCGTACTCCGAGGAGTAGGACTTTTGCGTCAGGTAGTCAATTACGGAGTCGTCCCAGGTGAGGGTCATGGCCTTCTCGGCAAGGCCATCCTTCAGCTCCTCCAGCATCAGGACGGCTATGGCCTTGAAGTTCTCCTCCGTGAGCTTGTTGAAGTACACCACCTCGTCCACGCGGTTGATAAACTCAGGCCGTAAAAACTCCCTCAGGGCCTTCATTGCCGTCTCCCGGGCCATATCGTTGCCGATGCCGCCGAAGCCCACGGTGCCGGAGCCCTTCCTGTCGGACCCGGCGTTGGTGGTCATGATGATTATGGTGTTCTCGGTGAGCTGCCCCGCCTCGTCGTAGCCCACATATCCCGGGGGCGAGCCGATTATCCGGGAGACGGAGAATTTCTCCATAAACTCCGACATGTCGAGCCGGATCAGCGACTCCGGCGCGTGGAACATATCCTCCGCAAGGCGCTTCACGAGCTCCGTCTTGCCCACGCCTGTGGAGCCCACGAATATGAAGCTCACGGGCTTGTGCTTTGTGGAGATGCCCACACGGTTGCGCTTTATTGCGGAGCAGACGGCGTCCACAGCCTCGTCCTGACCCACGATGTGCCGCTTCAGGCGCTTGTCGAGGTTTGCGAGCTTCTCGTGCTCGTCCTCCCGGATGCTGCTGGCGGGGATCTTCGTCCAAAGCTCGATTATCCGGGCGAAGTTGTCCATGCCCAGCTCCGGTATTCCCTCGCCCTGGAGCTTGAGCTTCTCATCGGATATGGCGATCTCCCTGCCCCGGAGCTTTGCAAGCCGGGCGTAGTCCTCCTCGGCATAGGGGGAGGAGTCCGTCTCCGGGCGCTCAAGGAGCATCTCCCGCTCCTTGGCGATGTCGCCAAGCTCCTTGTCTATCTCCGCCAGGCGGGCGTAGTTTTTGCACTTTAAGTTCACGTCGGAGCAGGCCTCGTCTATAAGGTCGATGGCCTTGTCCGGGAGGAAGCGGTCGGTGATATACCTCTCGGAGAGGAGCACCGCCTGACGGCACATGGCGTCGGAGATCTTCACCCCGTGGTATGTCTCATAGTAGTGGGCTATGCCCTTGATTATTTTGATGGACTCCTCAATGGAGGGCTCCGTCACCGTGACGGGCTGGAAGCGGCGCTCAAGGGCGGAGTCCTTCTCGATGTGCTTGCGGTACTCCGTAAAGGTGGTGGCGCCGATGACCTGGATCTCCCCTCTCGACAGGGCGGGCTTTAAGATGTTCGCGGCGTTCATGCTCCCCTCGGCATCCCCGGCGCCCACGAGGGTGTGGACCTCGTCAATGACAAGGATTATGTTGCCGATGGTCTTTATCTCCTCGATAAGTCCCTTCATTCTGGACTCAAACTGTCCGCGAAACTGTGTCCCGGCGACGAGGCTCGTCAGGTCAAGAAGGTAAACCTCCTTGTCCCGGAGCTTGTAGGGCACGTCCCCGGACTCTATCCGCTGGGCAAGGCCCTCGGCGATGGCTGTCTTGCCAACGCCGGGCTCGCCGATGAGGCAGGGGTTGTTCTTCTGGCGGCGGTTCAGTATCTGAATCACCCGCTCCAGCTCCTCCTCGCGCCCGATGAGCTTGTCGAGCTTCCCGGACTTTGCCCGGGCGGTGAGGGATATGCAGTAGGTGTCAAGGTACTTGCGCTTTTTCTCCCGCTCCCTGCCGGGGCGCTTTTCCTGACTGTCGCCCCTGCCGCCCTGGGGCGGCTGGTTGTTGTCCTGTGCGCCGAAGAGCTTGTTCATAAAGGGGAAGGTGGCGGTCTTTCCGGACTCGTCGTCGCCGTCCATGTCGCCCTGGAGCTCCTCCGCGCCGCCGAAGGCCTCCATCATCTCCCCGGCGATGCCCTCAAGGTCGTCGTCGGTGATGCCCATCTTCTTCATTATATCGTCCACGGGCTTCATACCCATCTCCCGGGCGCACTTGAGGCACAGCCCCTCGGAGGTGGTCTGACCGTTCTCTATCTTCGTCACAAAAATTACCGCCACATTTTTGTGGCATCTGGCGCATAATGTCGGCTGCATAATATCCGTCCTTTCCGTTCCCCGGTACAAAAAAGGGAAAACTCCCGCTCTGCCGGACCTGTGCCCCGGCAGGGATATGGTTTACATAATATCTGCGCTCATATATTCAAAAGCGCGGCGAGCCTGTTTGTCTCCACAAGGCGTCTCAGAATGTGGGTGCCGTCCATCACGTCCCTGGGTATAAGCAGTCCCACATACCTGGCAAAGCACCCAATCACAAGAAGAATGATGAGTCCCCGTATCACCCCGAGGGCAAGTCCCGTCATGTGGTTTAGGTTCTCGTGCCCGGGAAGTCCGAAGGACAGGTCGAACACGTTGCCTATCACGGTGAATACGATGGCTATCAGAATAAACGCTATGGCCAGGACGGTGACATATGCCGCCCTGTCGCAAAGTCTCTCTGTGAGCTCCGCGGCCATTGCGCTTGTCACCTTCGGGTGGTTCTCCGCCGTTGCCCGGGCGATGTCCTCCGAGGCGTCGGCTGTGAGGCCCAGCCTCCCAAGCACGCCCATGCACACCGTGTACACGTCGAGCCCCTCCCGGTCCTCAAGGCTTATGTCCCTGTCGATTATGGGGATGTCGTCCTCGTCGCCGTTCTCGCTGTCGCCGCTCATGGTGTTCTCAATGACGCCCACGGCAAAAGGCTGGACCATATCCGAAAGCTCCGTGTAATACGCCGTCGCCACAAGGTTCGCCCCGTAGAGGGCAATGACAAGGGCGATTATCCACGAAACGCCATTTATTATACCCGTGCGGAAGCCCCGCCAACCGCACAGTCCCACTATCGCCGCAAGGGCAATGTCGATTCCGATACTGACCATTATCTCCCCCATGCGCCACGCGCAGTGAAATGTTTATTCCTCATCCGCCCCGTAGACATAGGCCGAGAAGGTCCCCGCCGCCAGGACAGTGCCGTCATTGCGCAGTATTACGCGCTCCGCGCCGAAATCGCAGTCCCAGCTCTCCACAAGCTCCAGCTCCGGGGAGTAAACCGACACCCTGCCGCCGGAGAGCACCGCCTTGCGCTCCCTCGTGACGTCGATGTCCACGGCCTCATCGGCGAGCTCCAGCGAGCCCAGCTCCTCCCCCTCCGGGGAGAAGGACCTGAGGCTCCTGCCGCCGCCCACCTGAAAATCCGTGAGGGCGAGGACCGTTCCGGTCCTGCCGATGGCGAAGCTCTCAAGATACCGGCCGTCAAACTCCACCCGCCAGCGCTCCTCAAGGGACATTCCGAGCCCGATGAGGCTGTCGGTGGAGACGGCGGTTATGCCCGCGTCGGTGAAGCCCGCGTCGATTATAAGCCCGGGATATGTATATTCCGCCTCCAGCTCCACGCCGGAGAGGTCCATTATCGCAAGGCGGCTGCCCCCGTCGCCGAGGGTGAGGACGAGGAGCTTATCCCTGCCGGAGACCCTGGCGGAGAGGATCCTGTCCGTGCCCGCGGACCAGCGGTAAATCGCCGTGCCCAGGGAGTTATACACCGTCACCGTGCCCTTGTAGCCCTCCGCCTCGGTGCAGACGGTGAGATACCCCAGATCGTTGACTCCGGCGGAGATAACGGGCATGTCGGCATTGACCTCGGTTATCATGGCGTCGGGGGTGAAAAAGAGCACCAGATTCCCGCCCACGTCCCAGGCGGCGCAGTAGTCGCCGGAGGCGCTTGTCGCGGGGTCATGCCAGGTGTGGAGCCTTGAGTAGGCAAGCTCCCCCTCCTCGTCATAGACGTAGAGCCCGGAGTTTGACGCCACGGCGAGGCCCAGGTCAAGGACCTCCACATCCCCGCCGGAGGCGTTCTCAAAGAAGAACTCCGATGTCCCGGTCTCCCCGCGCAGGCTGCGCCAGAAGGAGCGCAGACCGCCCTCCTTCTCGCTTCTGACGGCAAGGGCAACGGCGACCACCGCCGCGCACAGCAGCAGCACCAGCCCCAGCGCCCGGAGAAAGCCGCTCTTTTTCTTTCGCTTCTCGTCCATAACGACCTCTTAAACAGCTGAAAGTACACCTAGTATCATTGTATCATAGTATTATAGCATATTCGTTAATATTTTGCAAATTAAGGAGATTTTTCCTCTGTGCCCATCATCCGCCCCACCTCTCCGGGGTACCAGACCCTTGAGAGGTAGAGCCCCTGGGGCGGGACCGTGGGCCCGGTGAGGCGGCGGTCCCGGGTCTCGAGAAGCACCGGAAGCTCCTCCGGGTCAAGCTTCCCCTCGGAGCAGTAAATGACAGTGCCCATTATTGCCCGGACCATATTGTACAAAAAGCCGTTGGCGCAGACCCGCATGGTGATGAGGCTGCCGGAGCTCTCAATATCGCACCAGTAGATAGTCCGCACCGTGGTTTTCGTCTCAGTGCCCACGCTGCGCACCGCGGCAAAATCGTGGGTCCCCACAAATTTCGCGGCGGCCTTTTGCATTATGTCAACCTTCAGGGGACTTGGGTAAAAATACGCCCTGTTCCACTCAAAGGGGTCGGGTATGCGGGTGTTGCGTATGCGGTAGACGTACTCCTTTTTGACGCAGGAAAGTATGGCATTGAAGTCCTCCGGTGCGTCCACGGCGTCCAGGCAGGATATGTCCGCCGGGAGGCGGGAGTTGAGGGCAAGGGGGAGCCTGTCCGCCGGGATGGAGCAGGAGGACCCGAAATTCGCGCAGTATGAAAGGGCGTGGACCCCGGCGTCTGTGCGCCCGCAGCCGATGAGGCGCGCCCGCTCCCCGGTGAGCCTGAAGAGCGCGTTCTCCACTGTCTCGGCGACGGTGACATCGTTTTTCTGGACCTGCCAGCCGTGGTAGGCGGTGCCGTCGTAGCGAAGCTTTATGGCTATATTTCTCATATCCCAAACCTTTTCAGCACTATTATCCCCGCGAGGACCAGCACCCCCAGCGTGAGGGCCGTGTAGTCCCTGGCGGCGAGCCGGAGGACGTTGAGCCGCGTCCTGCCGTCGCCGCCGTGGTAGCAGCGGGCCTCCATGGCGGTGGCCAGCTCGTCCGCCCGGCGGAAGGCGGAGAGGAACAGCGGGACGAGTATCGGCAGCATGGCTCTGGCCTTCTCGATGAGGTTCCCGGTGTCAAATTCCGCTCCCCGGGCCTTCTGGGCGGACATTATCTTGTCCGTCTCCTCGATGAGTGTGGGTATGAGCCGGAGGGCCATGCTCATCATCATCGCCAGCTCATGGACTGGGACCTTGAGCTTTTTAAGCGGCGACATCAGAAGCTCGAGCCCGTAGGTCAGCATTATCGGCGAGGTGGTGTAGGTCAGCATAAACGTGCCCATCACCAGCATGATTATCCGCAGCGCCATAAAGACGGCGTTCCTCACACCCCCGTCGGTTATGCGGAATATCCAGAACTCTGCCAGCACCTCCCCGGTGCCGTAGAGGAGGTTCAAAATCGATGTGAGAAGGATTATGAAAATTAGGGGCTTTAAGCCCTTGAGCATCACGGAGAGCCGTATTTTCGACAGCGCTATGGCCCCCGCGAGGCAGAAAAACGCGATGAGATACCCGGCGGCGCTGTTCGCGGTGAAGAGGGCCGCGATATATATGACCACGAGGAGTATTTTCGTCCTGGGGTCAAGGCGGTGGACCACTGTGCTCCCGGGGAAATACTGGCCCAGAGTTATATCCTTAAGCACGGCTCCGCCCCCTCTCAAGCGCCATAAGGGCGGCGGTCATCTGCTCCACGGTGTACACTGTGCCGGGAAGCCTGACTCCCAGCTTCCGGAGCTTTTCGGCGACATCCGTCATGACCGGGGTCGCAAGGCCCATGGCCCTAAGCTCCGGTCCCCGGGAGAATACCTCCTCGGGCGAGGCGTCCATTGCGACGCTTCCGTGGTCCAGCACCACCATCCTGTCCGCGTGGCGGGCGGCCTCCTCCATGGAGTGGGTGACAATGACTATGGCGGCCCCGGTGCTGTCGTGGTAGCTTAAGATGTTCTCCATTATGCTCCTGCACCCCTCGGGGTCCAGCCCCGCCATGGGCTCGTCAAGGACAAGGACCTCCGGCATCATGGCTATTACGCCCGCTATCGCCACCCGGCGCTTCTGCCCGCCGGACAGCTCAAATGGCGAGCGGTCAAGGAGCTCCTCCTCCACCCCGGCAAAATGGGCGGCCTCCAGCACGCGCCTTTCGATCTCCTCCTCAGAAAGCTTCATGTTCCGGGGGCCGAAGGATATGTCCTTTCGGACAGTCTCCTCAAAAAGCTGGTACTCCGGGTACTGGAACACCAGCCCCACACGGCTGCGCGCCTCACGGATGGACTTTTTGGACTCAAAAATGTCCCGCCCGTCAAGGAGCACCCGCCCGGAGGTGGGCTTCACGAGGGCGTTCAGGTGCTGTATGAGGGTGGACTTTCCGGACCCGGTGTGCCCGATGACGCCGAGTATCTCGCCCTTATATATGTCAATGCTTGCGTTCCTCACCGCGGTGAGCTCAAAGGGCGTACCCGGCGAGTAGACGTGTGTCAGATTTTCCGTTCTTAAAATTGGTTCCATGTTACTCCTCTTCGGTGAAGCTCCTTTTCGGATGCCTCCCTTTTTCGCTGCGAAAGCTGCTCTGCCCCTCCCCGCGGCGCACGATTTGCCGAGGGGCGCAGGCTCTCCACCAGGGTCCGGCGGTCCACGCTGCGGCGCTTATGCCTTAAAGTGATTTGCCAGAGCCTCGGCGCACTCGTCAACGCTAAGCGCCGCCAGGGGCACGTCCACGCCCTGGCGCCGGAGCTCGTACATGAGCCGGACCGTGCCGGGGACGGAGAGGCCAAGAGCGTCCAGCTCCTCCACCCTGACGAACACCTCCCTGGGTGTGCCGTCCATGACCACCCTTCCGTCGGACATGACCACCACCCGGTCGGCCCTCGCCGCCTCCTCCATGTGGTGGGTTATGAGTATCACCGTGGAGCCGTACTCCCGGCGGAGCTTTTCAATTATGTCCATCACGTCCCGCCGGCCCCTGGGGTCAAGCATCGCCGTGGGCTCGTCAAATACGACGCACTCCGGGCGCATGGCGAGGACCCCCGCTATGGCTATCCGCTGCTTCTGCCCGCCGGAGAGAAGGTGCGGGGCGTGGGTGCGGAACTCATACATCCCCACCATCTTCAGCGCCTCGTCCACGCGGCTTCGTATCTCATCCGTGGGCACGCCGAGATTCTCCGGGGCGAAGGCCACGTCCTCCTCCACCACGTTGGAGACTATCTGGTTGTCGGGGTTTTGAAATACCATCCCCACGCGCCTTCGAATCTCCAGCGTAAGCTCCTCGGCCTTCGTGTCCATGCCGAAGACGCTGACGCTCCCGCCCTTGGGCAGCAGCAGCGCGTTTATGTGCCGGGCGAGGGTGGATTTTCCGGACCCGTTGTGGCCGAGCACAGCCACAAATGAGCCCCTCTCGATTTCCAGCGACACCCTGTCCAGCACGTCCTGCGGAGGGGCGCCGTCCCCCTCCGCGGAGTTGTAGAAGAACGTGAGGTCGTCTATTTTTATCGCCGTTTTATCCATATTCTGCTCCGTAAATTACATACGTTTGTGTCAAACTCAGGCCCCGGGCCTCTCAAAACTCCATCCTGCAGGCGGCGCCGCAGGGGAGGCTCAGACGGGTAGCCGTCACGGGGAGCCCCAGCTCCTGATTTTCCGCGTGCCCGCCCCTCCCGGCAAAGGCTGTCAGGGCGGCGTAGCCGATGGTGGAGGCGGAGAGCCCCGTGGTGTAGGAGCTTATCAGCACGAAAAGGGGCTTATCCGACAGCACCCCGGCGCACAGCCTTAAAAACGGCGCAAGGCTCGTCTCCAGCTTCCATATCTCTCCCCCGGGTCCACGCCCGTAGCTGGGCGGGTCCATGATGAGGGCGTCGTACCTGTGCCCCCGGCGGATCTCCCGCTCCACGAATTTGGCGCAGTCGTCAACTATCCACCTGACCTTGGCGTCCGCCACCCCGGAGGAGGCGGCGTTCTCCTTCGCCCACTGGACCATGCCCCGCGCCGCGTCCACATGGCATACGCTGGCCCCGGCCTTCAGCGCCGCGACAGTTGCAGCGCCGGTGTAGGCGAAGAGGTTCAGCACGGAGATATTCCTTCCGGCGGAGCGTATCTTCTCCGCCGCCCAGTCCCAGTTTGATGCCTGCTCCGGGAAAAGGCCGGTGTGCTTAAAGTTCATGGGCTTTACGTTGAAGGTGAGGTCCCTGTATTTGACCTGCCAGGACCCCACATCGTTCCTGTTGTCCCAGGCCCCGCCGCCTGTGCTGGAGCGCTGATACCTGGCGTCGGCCTCCCGCCAGCGCCTGTCACGCCGGGGCGTGTCCCATATGACCTGTGGGTCGGGGCGGATGAGTATCCTGTCCCCCCACCGCTCCAGCCGCTCCCCCGAGGTGCAGTCGATGAGCTCGTAATCTCTCCACTTGTCAGCAGACCACATAGATTTTCTCCACCATTTGACAATTAATTTCCAATATATATTAGATTGCTCTAAAGATATAGAATAACATTTTTGTACTTTAAAGTCAACTGTCCGAATTAGACCTTATTTTCCTCAAAAAAGTTATAAAAAATGTTGATTTTGTCCTAAAACAGGTGTATTATTTATTTCTAAGGGGCTGATTTTATGCTTTTGGAGTTTACCGAATTATCTCACCTTGACAAAAATAAGCTGATGCAGGTATACCTTGAGGGCAACCGCATCAACGCCGACAGCCTCTATCCACATCTCACGGACAGGCGCTTCGCGCTGAAGCTGGCGGAGCGCGATTTTATTGATTACCTGTCAAGATACTTCCTCCGTCCCGGGCGGGCGTACATGGTCCAGGCCGAGGACGGCGTGTGGCTCAGCGCACTGAGGCTGAGCCGTGTCTACCCGGAGCTGTACTACATAGAGGCGCTGGAGACGCGCCCGGACCGCCGTGGAGAGGGCCACGCGGCTCAGCTTCTGAAAAACGTGGTCACGCTTCTCAAAACCCGCGGGCCCTTTGTGCTCCGGGACTGCGTCAGCAAGAGCAACACGCCCTCCATCCGCGCCCACCAGAAGGCCGGGTTCACGGTATACTGCGAGCCGGGCTTTGACTACCTTGCAAAGGAGAGCCACTCCGGCTCCATGGGCATGGAGTACCGCTCCGGCGGCGGGACGTGAGCAGCGGCGTCCTTAAGCTCCGCTGATACTGTTCCCCAGAAGTATTATTCCGGCGGGATGCGCGCCGGAAAGCATACCCGCACGCATTTGGCGGCAGGCGTAAGCCTGCCGCCGTTTTTCATTATTCCGTCAATTTCCGAAAACCGCCGCTGCTATGCGGGCGGACTCCTGGGCGTCCTTCGCGTAGAAGTCCGCGCCCACGAGCTTCGCGTACTCCTCATTGAGCACCGCGCCGCCCACCATGACCTTGCAGTCCGCGCCGGAGCTTTTGAGCAGCGCTATGGTGTCCGCCATGCTCTTCACCGTGGTGGTCATGAGGGCCGAGAGTCCCACGAGCCGGATGCCCTCGCGTTTTACAGTCTCCACAACAAGCTCCGGGGGCACGTCCCGCCCCAGGTCTATGATCTCATAGCCGTAATTAGAGAGGAGCATCTTCACGATGTTCTTCCCGATGTCGTGTATGTCGCCCTTCACCGTGGCGAGAAGTATCCGCCCCTTGCTTGTCACCTCGCCGGACCCGGCACGGTCGCGTATCACGTCGAAGCCCAGCTTCACCGTCTCCGCCGAGGCCATGAGCTGGGGAAGGAAGAACTCCCCCCGCTCGAATTTGTCCCCGGCGGCGTTGATGGCGGGGATGAGAAGGCCGTTTATGACCTCCATGGGCCCAGAATTTTCAAGGGCCTCCCGCACCGCGTCACAGATGAGGTTCTTTCTGCCGGAGAGGACGATTTGCGTTATGTCAACCTTCTCACCCGCTCCGGGCACGGGGGCGGCCTCAGAGGGGACGGCGGCGAATTTCTCAATGAACTTTGCGGCGCCCCGGTCCTCGCCGGAGAGCACCCGCCAGGAGTACACCACGTCCATGTACCGCTTTGACAGCGGGTTCAGTATGGGCATCTTCAGCCCCAGGGCGAAGGCGTTTGCAAGGAAGGTGGAGTTTATCGCGTCCCTGCCGGGGAGGCCGAAGGATATGTTGCTCACCCCGAGGACCGTGTGGAGGCGCAGCTTCTCCGTCACAAGCCCCACGGCCCTCAGCGTCTCCCGGGCCAGATCCTGATTCGTGGACACCGTCATGGTGAGGCAGTCTATTAGCACATCCTCCCGGGGGATGCCGTACTCAAGGACCCTCTCAAGTATCCTCTCCGCGATTTTAAGCCTCCCCTCCGCCGTCTCCGGGATGCCGTTTTCGTCAAGGGTGAGGCCAACCACGGCGGCGCCGTATTTTTTCGCAATGGGCAGGATGGCGGAAAGGCTCTCCTCCCTGCCGTTTACGGAGTTTATTATCGGCTTTCCCGCGTATACCCGGCAGGCGCTCTCCAGAGCCGCGGGGTCGGAGCTGTCTATCTGAAGGGGAAGCCCCGTCACGGCCTGGAGCTCCCGCACAAGGCGCGTCAGCACCGCCGGCTCGTCAATCTCCGGAAGCCCGGCGTTTACGTCGAGGACGTCCGCCCCGGCCTCCTCCTGGGATATGGCCTCCCCGAGGATGTAGCCAAGGTCCCCGGTCCGCAGGGCCTGCTTCACCTTCTTCTTTCCCGTTGGGTTTACGCGCTCGCCAATCACGGCGACGCCGAGATCCGGGCAGACAAGGCTCCTCGCGCTGGTGAATACGCTCCGGCGGGGAGGCCGGGGACGTTTGGCGGTCCTGCGCTCCATCTCCCGGCGGAGGACCGCGATGTGCTCCGGCGTCGTGCCGCAGCACCCGCCCGCAACCGTCACCCCCGCGTCGAGAAGCCGCCCCATCACGGTGGCAAACTCCTCCGGCCCCACCAGGTAGACGGTTTTGCCGTCCCGGACCTCGGGAAGCCCGGCGTTGGGCTGGACCACCACGGGCACGGTGGACCACTTGAGCATCTCCAGCGCGAAGGGCTCCGTCTCCGCGGGGCCAAGGGAGCAGTTTATCCCCACACCGTCAGCCCCGAGGGCGGAGAGCGTGGCAGCCGCGATTGCGGGGCTCGTCCCCAGAAATGTCCGCCCGTCACCCATGAAGGTCATGGTGACGTATACCGGAAGATCGCAGCTCTCCTTCACGGCAAGAAGCGCGGCCTTTGCCTCAAGAAGGTCGGACATCGTCTCTATAAGCACCAGGTCCGCCCCCGCCTCGGCCCCCGCCTCGGCCTGCTCTTTGAAAAGAGCGTATGCCTCCTCAAAGCTCATGGTCCCCATTGGCTCCAAAAGCGCCCCAGTGGGGCCGATGTCCAGGGCGACCTTCGGCGCTCCGGCCTTCCTTGCAAGGTCTATCCCCGCCCTTATGACCTCCCGGACGCTCCCGGCGCTGCCCAGCTTTTTTGAGTTCGCGCCGAAGGTGTTGGCGGTGATTATCTCCGCCCCGGCGTTTACATAATCCCGGTGTACCGAGCACACCAGCTCCGGGTCCGAAAGATTCAGAAGCTCCGGAAGCCCACCGGGCTTAAGTCCGCGTTTTTGAAGCTCCGTGCCCATTCCGCCGTCGATAAGGGTAAATCCGTTAACCGCCACAGCCGAAGCCCTCCTTCCGAAATTCGCAGTTTACATAATTTTCGCAGGTCTCGCAGGTCGTCCCGCCCCGCCGCACCCCGGCGGCCTCGGGGTAAAGGCCGATGAGGGCCGAGACGCTCTTGCGCGGCAGCATCAGAAAGCTGTCCGTCAGGGTGATGCCGAGCCTCCCCCCGGCGTCCACGGCGTCAAGCACCTGGCGCTGGCACTCAAGGGGGAAGTCGCCGTAGCCGGGGCTGTAACGGTAGGATGTCTGAAGCCCCATCGAGCGCGCAAAGCCGATTATCTCCCTCTCGCACTCATCTCCGGCGCTCTCAATCAAGGCCGTGCAGGCGGCGTTATAAATCGTCTCGTCGGTGGTGGACCTCTGTCCCAGGCGCATGAGCGCCCGCTCCGCCTCAAAGCCCAGAGTCGCCGCCATCACGGCGCACTTCACCGCCCCATGGAGGTGTCTTTTTATGTCCTCCCCCTCCGGCGCAAGCTCCGGACCGCAAAGGACGGGGCCGTTCTGCGTCTCCCGGAGGTCAAATACCTCCCAGACGTACCTCGGCTCCAGCTCCGTCACGCACTTTTCGGTGATTATCCTTATCCTCTCGTCCAGCTCCCCGTCCAGCTCCTGCCCTCGGTAGCCCAGGTACCTCAGAACCTCCGACCGCTCCACCGCAAGCTCAGAACCCGGCTTGACGCAGCGCTCCCATCTCATACCTTGCCACCTCCGGCTTGTTCATTGTGTAAATATGTATGCCGCTCACCGTCCCGGAGGCGGCAAGCTCCGTTATCTGCCGCGCGGCGTAATCCATCCCCGCCCGCAGCAGGGACGCGGGGTCGGACTCATACCTGTTGAGTATCCGTATCACCGCCGAGGGGAGGCTCGCCCCGCACATAAAGACCATCCGCGTTATCTGGCTCTTGCCCATTATGGGCATTATTCCCGCGTCGATGGGGACGGTGACGCCCCGGGCCCGGGCCCTCTCGATAAAGTGGTAAAAGGCGGCGTTGTCAAAAAAGAGCTGGCTTAAGAAAAACTCCGCCCCCGCGTCCTGCTTCTCCCTGAGGTGGTCGATGTCCTCGTCAAAGTTGTCGCACTCCACATGGCCCTCCGGGTAGCAGCCTCCGCCAATGCAAAAATCCGTCCGCTCCCGAAGGTAGCGCACGAGCTGCGAGCCGTATTGAAAGTCCCGTGTCCCGCTGCCCGGGAGCTTGTCCCCACGCAGGGCAAAGACGTTGGAGATCCCCTGGGCGCGAATGTCCGCCACGGCGCTGTCCACGTCCGCCCTTGTGGAGTTTACGCATGTTATGTGGGCCACCGCCGGGATGCCGTACTCACGCTCGATTATCCCCGTGAGGACCGCGGTGTTCTTCCCGTTCCCGGAGCCCCCGGCAGAGCAGGTCACGGAGATGAAGTCCGGCCTCGTCCCGGCGAGGGCCTCCAGCATCCCGCGAAGCGTCTCCACCCGCAGCTCCCCCTTGGGCGGGAAGATCTCATAGGAGATGGGGAGCTTTTTTGATTTGTAAATGTCACGGATGTACATATTATGTCAACCTCGCAAAATTCTATTTCAGCGCCTCGACCCATTGGCCCTCCCGAAGGAAGAAAAACTGCTCGGAGAGGTCGTCCTCCATAAAAAGTCTCAGCATAGTCTCCATGCCCTCGGCAAGGGCCAGGGAGGTGAGCTCCCGGAGGGGGATCCAGCGGACCTCCCCCTCGTCGGAGGAGGCGAGGGAGCCCGAGAAGCTGCTGGTCCTGTAAAGGAGCACCATGTACCGCGTCCCGTCGGAAAATGTCCAGTCCTTTATGCCGCAAAGGGTGAGATGGGATACGGTGAGGCCCGTCTCCTCGAGGACCTCCCGGATAACAGCGTCGGTGAAGGACTCCCCTCTCTCCACATGGCCCCCGGGGAAGACAGCGCCGGGCCAGTCCTTATCACGCCTGTCCTGCACCAGAACATTTCCCGCGCCGTCGGTGACCATGCACATATTCGTAAATATGACCTTCTCTGTTTTGCCCATGTCTCACTCCCCCGTCGGCCTTATCGGGTGCCTTATAACTGTCCTGAGCTTCTCCGGGGCGCATTTTCTCGGGTCGGAGAGGTATATCTCATGGTGGAGACGGGTATTTGAAAAGTCCGGGGCATAGCCCTGCTCCCGGGCGTAACCGCCCATGAGAGACACAGTCTCCGGCTCATTATCGTATGGGCCGATGTGCATACACTGGACGCACAGGCCCTCCCGGAGGGTGAGGAACTCCACTCCGGAGAAGTCCGTCTTTTTCTTATCAGTGGCTTCCCCCACCGCCCAGTCAAACTCCTCCCTTGTCACAAAGTCCGGCAGGCGTATGCAGGAGATGAACTCAAGCTCCTCCTTTCGGGAGTAGTCGATGGCGCCCTCCACGCCCTCCTGCCTCCAGAAGCCCTCCAGCGGCGGAACCACATAGTCGAAGTACCCCTCCATGCGGTGGCTGCCCATTTTGCTCATTTTGATGGTGAAGGCAATACCGTAGAGAAGCCCGATGGAGGATTTGTACTCCCCGCCCTCCGCATTGGGGTCGCCCCGTCCGCGCACGGCGATAAAATTCATCGCCGGAATGTCCACGATCCCGGGCGTCTTTTTCGGAAGATAAAATTCCCTGTACTCCTTTTTAAAATCAAACGCCATTATTCGCCCCTCCCAAAATACTCCTTTATTTTTTTACTTTCGCATTTCACCGTTCCGGTGACAAGCTCCGGCCTGCCGCCGCCCCGGCCCTGAAGGGCATCGTTCATCTTCCTGACAAAGGGGCGCAGATCCACCCCGCCGGAGGCCAGGACGTATTTGTAACCCGTCTCGTCGTCCCCGGAGAAGGCCGCGGCGACGGGACACTTCTCCTTCGCGGCGTTTACAAGGAGCTGAAGCTCCTTTGTGTCGAATTCCGGCTCGAAAAACACAAGAGTTTTATCGGTGGGCTGAATTATGTCAACCTCGCTTTGTATCATCCGGCGCTTTAGACCGCCGAGCCTGTAGCTCAGAGCGTCCCGCTCCGCCAAAAGCCGCTCCACAGCCCCGGCAGCCTCCTCCCGCTTTGCCGACAGCAGCGCCGAGATCCGCGCCACGGTCTCGGAGCGCGTCACATAGTCCCCGTATGCCCGGTCCCCGGCCAGCATCCTCAGCCGCACGCCGTTTTTGCGTCGGATGGACTCGAATATCTTTATGACGCCCACCTCCCCCGTGCGCTTCACATGCGGGGCACAGCAGGCGCACACGTCCACCCCCTCGATGGTGACAAGGCGCACGTTCTCCCGAAGGTCAAGCTTGCTCCGGTAGGTGAGGTTCGGAAGCTCCTCCGGGGATGGGAAGCTCTCCGTCACGGACACATTTCGCCAGACTATCTCGTTAGCCTCCCGCTCAATGTCCATAAGCTCCCTATCGTCAACAAAGCCGTCAAAGTCCACTGTCACCCCGTCGGCGCCCATGTGGAAGCCCACGTTGTCAAAGCCGTGTCGGCGGTGGACTATGCCGGACACTATGTGCTCGGCGGTGTGGTTTTGCATATTTGAAAACCGCTTCTCCCAGTCTATTTCCCCGTGTACGACAGCGCCGATCTCCAGCGTCCCGGCGCACCGATGGACCACCTCATACCCCCGCTCGAAGGTGTGGAGCACGCTCACGCCCCCCAGCACCCCCACGTCGGCGGGATTGCCCCCGCCCTCGGGGAAAAAGGCCGTTTTGTCCAGCAACACCTCAAAATGTCCGTCCCGCTCCTCGCAGGAAATCACCCGGGCGTCAAACTCCCGTATGTGGGAGTCCTCGTAGTACAGCTTCCGCGTCATAATATGTTCTCCTCCACAAATCTCGCCGCGCCGTCCTCGGCGCAGTGCCCCGCGACCACGTCGGCCACTGCCTTCACCTCCGGGATGGCGTTTGCCATGGCCACGCCCAGTCCGCAGTATTTCACGGGGCCCATGTCGTCCCAGTCGTCCCCGAAATACGCGGCATCCTGCGGGTCAATGCCGAAGGCGCCGAGCAACTCCCGGACGCCGTCCCACTTGGTGGCATTGCGGCTCATGAACTGGAAAATCCGCCCACCCTCCACGGCGGTGTAGTATGTATCCTCCGTCACGGCGGCTTGGACATCCGTTTCGTCTATATTGCTCACAAGGATCTTGTAAAGCTCCCCCTCCGGCAGGGCTGGAAAGCCGTCAAAAACAGCGGCGTTCCACTCAGGGATGGGGACATTTGCGAAAATCCCGCCGCTCATCTCCACCGACACCACCGTGCCGGGGACGCGGACGAGCCTTGAGAGGATAGCTTTCCCCGTATTATCCGAAATGCCGTTCAGTAAGACCTGCCCCGGCAGAACCACCCGGGCGCCGTTGAGGGTGACGAGGGCGTCAAATTCCCCAAAAATGCCAAACTCCCGCACTGTCCTCTCCGGTCTTGCGCTGGCGGCGAAAATCGGCAGCCCGCGCTCCCGGCATCTTGCCAAAACGCCCCGGGAGTACTCCGACAGGCTCTTATCAGGGCGCAGGAGGGTGTTGTCCAAATCAAAAATGACCGCTTTGACCATTTCGGACCCCCTCACTGTACCCGCAGCCTGACGATGACGTTTTTTCCGTCAAGCTCCACATACTCCATCTCCACCTGATCCCCCTCCGAGAGGACTCCCGTTTTGTGGAATCCGAACCCGAAGTCGAACCTGTCGTACTCAAATTGCACGCCGTTCACGGAAAAGCTCTCGGAGGAGGCGAACCGCCCCTCCGGCGCGGAAAAGTTCTCCACCGTCCCGGAGACGCTTTCAACCTCCCCGCGCCCGACCGGGACCATCACCCGCGCTCCCGCGACAGCGACCGTCGCCGCCACCGCAAGCACCAAAACCGCCGCCGCGACGGGCAGGGCACGCGTTTTTTCCCGTCCGAGGAGCCGCGTTCTCACCGCGCAGACCGCGATGCCCAGCACGGCGGCCAAAGCGACCCACAGCCACTCCGCCGTAAGCCAGCTTGATTCAAACACAGTCCTCACTCCCGCGCCTCCCCCATTATTCCTATCTATTTAATAGGTTGAATCGTATTATACCCTGTACCCTTCAAAAACGCAACAGCAAATTTGATTTTCCTCCGCCTCGCCGCCGGGTCACAGATATTTCCCCGCCTCCCGGACGCTGAGCCTGTCCATTTTATCGCCGTACCGCTCCAGAAATCCCCGCACCCACTCAGGGTCTGTCCCGGAGTAGTCCCGCAACGCCCAGCCGACGGCCTTGTTGATGAAAAACTCATCGCTTCCAAGATTGTTGAGAAGGATCCTCTCAAGAAGCGCCGTGTCCGTCCGTCCCTTCCGGCCCAGCTGGTGGTCTATGGCGATTCGGCGGAGCCAGAAGTCCGGGTCCGTGGACCACGCCAGCATCAGACTGTCTGTTCGCCTGTCCTCCAGGGCTACCGCGCCCACCACCCGGCACAGAAGGTCCACGGAATCCCACCACTGCCTTGTGCGGGCGCAGCGCTCCAGGCGCGGCATGTCCTCAAAAGTCAGGAATTTGCGCATTTTGTAGAGGTAATCCGTGACAAAATACTGAAATTCCCGGTGCTTTTCCTCCCAGCACAGGTCCAGAAGCTCCCAATCCACGCGCCCCGCCCGGCGCTCCGAGGCCAGAATATCCTTGTAAAGCTCCCGCCGCCTCGGCGCGGGGATGCCGTAGAAGGGGAACAGGTTGCGCATATACGACGCCATGGCGGCGGCGTTTTCTGCATCGGCGTTCTGCTCGAAAAGCGTTTTCAATTGAGAGAATTTGCCGTTTTCCCCGGTCATATCTCAAAAGCGCCTCCTCTCAACGGTGCCTGTCCGGCACGGTTTGGATTTCCCCGATTTTGCCCTCCGTCTCCGCGTCCGTCTCCATGGGCTTTATCGCTATCTCATTCATCTGATCTTTTTCCTCAGCGTCCCGGCGGCGGCTTTCAGCTCCTGAACGAAGGTGTCCGCCTCCTCTATTGTGGAGTATTTGGACAGGCTCACCCGGATTGCGCCGTCGATGACCTCCGGGCTCTCGCCCATGGCCTCCAGAACGTGGCTTCTGGCGCCCTTTTTGCAGGCGGAGGACTTGGAGACGCATATGCCCACAGAGTCGAGAAGGTTCATTATTACCTCGCTCTTATACCCCGGAAGGGAGATGCTCAGGATGTGGGGCGCGGCGCTCTGACCAATTATGCGAAGGCCCGGCAGCGCCTCGGTGAGGGCGGAGGCCAGGTGTTCTTTGATTTCCTCCATCCGCTTGACATCCCCGGCAAAGGACGCTTTTCCCGCCTGCGCCGCCGCGCCGAAGCCCAGTATGGCGGGCATCGCCTCGGTTCCCGGGCGGATGCCACCCTCCTGCCCGCCGCCTGTGACCATCCCCGGCAGGCGCAGGCCACGGCGGACGTAGAGCGCCCCCGCGCCCTTCGGGCCGTGGATCTTGTGGGAGCTTACTGTCACCATGTCCGCGCCCAGCTTTTTCGGCGTGAAGGGGACCTTCAAAAACGCCTGAACGCAGTCGGTGTGGAGGAGGATGTCCGGGTTCGCCCTCTTCACAAGCCGGGATATGGCGGCGATGTCGCTCACGGCTCCAGTCTCGTTGTTGACAAGCATCAGCGACACAAGCCCCGTGTCCTCCCGGAGGGCCTTCTCGACCTGTTCGGGGCTTATCGCCCCGGAGCTTTTGGGGGCGAGGAACGTCACCTCATACCCCTGGGCCTCGAGGGTCTTCGCGGTTTTCAGCACCGCGTCGTGCTCCGATGCCGAGGTTATTATGTGCCGGAGCCTGTGTCGCTGTAAATAAGCCCCGCCCCGGAGGGCCAGGTTGTCCGCCTCCGTGCCGCCGGAGGTGAAGATGAGCTCCCCCGGCTCACACCCCAGTGCCCGGGCCACGGCCTCCCGGGCTTTTCGCAGCTCCGCCGCGGCGGCCCTGCCAAGGGAGTGACCGGAGGACGGGTTGCCGTAGCCCTCGGTCATTGCTCTTGTCACCGCCTCCACGGCCTCGGGGCAGGGGCGGGTGGTGGCGGCGTTATCGAAATAAATAGTCATGTCTATCACCTTGCAAATATGTTCCGGATATATTATAATGACCTAATTATACTACATTTTTCTCAAACCACAAGAGGCAGATATGAAGGTACACATTCACACCCTTGGCTGCAAGGTCAACCAGTTTGAGTCCCAGGCGATGGCCTCCATCCTCGCCGCCCACGGGCACACCGTGACGGAGGAGGAGACGGGGCTTGACGCCATAGTGATAAACACCTGCGCCGTCACGGCGGAGTCCGTGAGAAAATCCCGTCAGGCGGTGAGGCGCCTTAAGTCCCAGAACCCCGGCGCGCTGACAGCCATATGCGGCTGCTGGTCCCAGGCGGAGGCGGACGAGGCCGCGAAGCTTGGCGACGTGGTTTACGGCAGCGGCGACAAGGCGGGATTTATCGCCGCTCTGGAGCGGGCAGCGGAGGAGCGGGACGGGATAATCAGCGTAGACGACCCCTTCGCCCGCCGGGTCTTTGAGCCCCTGCCCGTGGGCAGCGCCGAGGGGCGCACAAGGGCGCTTTTGAAAATCGAGGACGGCTGCGCAAACTTCTGCGCCTACTGCATCATCCCCTACACCCGCGGCAGGATACGCTCCCTGCCGCCGGAGCAGTGCGCCGCCGACGCCGCAGGGCTCCAGCGCGAGGGCTATAAGGAGATAGTCCTCACTGGGATAGAGATCGCCTCCTACGGGGCGGACCTTGAGGGCAGGCCGACCCTCGCCGACGCGGTGGAGAAGATCTGCCTTGCCGCGCCGGAGGTGCGAATAAGGCTCGGTTCTCTGGAGCCCCGGGTCGTGACGGAGGCGTTCGCGCGGTGCCTTGCCGCCCTTCCAAATCTCTGCCCACACTTTCACCTCTCCCTCCAGAGCGGCTGCGACGCGACACTTGCGCGTATGCGCAGAAAATACGACACGGAGAGATTTTATCAGAGTGTGGAGATACTGCGCAGGTATTTCCCAAACTGTGGCATAACCTCCGACCTCATAACGGGCTTTCCCGGGGAGACAGAGGAGGAGTTTGCCCGGACATTGGACTTTATCGAAAAATGCGCCTTCTCCGCGATGCACATCTTCCCCTACTCCCTCCGGGAGGGGACCCGGGCCGCGTCCATGGAGGACCAGATCCCGAAGGCCGTGAAGCACTCCCGGGCCAGGGAGGCCGCAAAAACAGCAAAGCGCATGAAAACCGCATTTCTCGCCGCCCAGGTCGGTTTGGTCCACTCCGTGCTTTTCGAGCAGGAGGCAGAGCCGGGCGTCTGGTCCGGCCACACAGGAAACTACTGCGAGGTCCGGGCCAGGGGGGAGGCCCTTCACAATACTGTTGCAAATGTACAAATTATTGAGAGCAGGGATGGGGTCCTTTGGGGAAAAGTCCTCTTGTAATGGACGGTTCTTTTATGTATAATTTATTTTGTTAAAGAAACGCGAAGGGTGAAGCATATGTCAACGCAGCGTATTTTCAATTTTTCCGCAGGTCCCTCCATGCTCCCCCTGCCGGTGCTGGAGAAGGCTGCCTCGGAGCTTACGAATTACTCGGGGTCCGGCATGTCCGTCATGGAGATGAGCCACCGTTCAAAAGCGTACAAGGACATTTTTGACGAGACAAAGGCGCTGATGAGGGAGGTCCTGTCGGTGCCCGACACCCATGAGATCATCTTCATGCAGGGCGGCGCCACAGGACAGTTTGCCGCCGTGGCTATGAACCTCATGGGGGACGGCGGGTGCGCCGACTACGCCGTCACCGGGAATTTCTCCGGTCTTGCCGCGAAGGAGGCGGAGAAATACGGTAAGGTCCACATCTGCGCTGACACCTCCCCCAAAAAGCACACATACATCCCCCGTCAGGAGGATCTGGACCTCTCCCCGGATGCCTCCTACCTCCACTACTGCGCCAACAACACCATATACGGCACGGAGTGGGACTATGTACCGGCGGCGAATTGTCCCGTTGTCGCGGACATGAGCTCAAATATCCTCTCAAAGCCAGTGGACATAGCCGCCCACGGCGTCATATACGCCGGAGTGCAGAAGAATATGGCCCCCGCGGGGATGGCGGCGGTGATAATCGACAGGTCACTTCTGGGCCGGGAGATGCCCATAACACCCACGATATTGAGCTACAGGACCACGGTGGAGAAGGACTCCATGTACAACACCCCTCCCACATATAATATTTACATCCTCGGCCTCACCTTAAAGTGGGTGAAGGAGATGGGCGGACTTTCCGGGATGGAGGAGCTCCGGGAGCTTCGCTCCGGGATGCTGTATGACTATCTCGACAACTCCTCTCTCTTCTCCGGCTGCGCCGAGGCGGGCTCCCGCTCCAAAATGAACGTGACCTTCCGCACCGCCTCCCCGGAGCTGGACGCGAAATTCGTCAAGGAGGCCGCCGCCCGGGGGCTTGTGAGCCTTGCGGGGCACCGGATCGTCGGCGGTATGCGGGCGTCGATATATAACGCCATGCCCCCGGAGGGAGTTAGGAAGCTCGTGGATTTCATGGGCGAGTTTGAGCTTCACAACAGGTGAAAGAATCATCAATTCCATAAGGGTGAAAAATATGATAAAGGTCAAAACAATCAACAACATCTCCCCCGCTTGCAGGTCCATTCTTGACCCCGCCCGCTATGAGGTGGGCGAGGATCTGGCGGACCCGGAGGTGATCTTCGTCCGGGCGTCCTCGCTGCTGGACTACGACTTTGGCGAGAGCCTTCTTTGCGTCGCGAGGGCAGGTATAGGCGTCAACACAATTCCCCTCGACAAGCTCGCCGAGCGGGGCGTGGTGGTATTCAATACCCCCGGCGGCAACGCCAACGGCGTGAAGGAGATATTCCTCATGGCCCTGGGAATGGCCTGCCGTGACATTCTGGGCGCGATGGAGTGGGTCCTCAACTTCGACACCTCTGAGCGGGACGTCTCCGTCGTCATGGAGAAGGTCAAAAAGCAGTTTGCGGGGCCAGAGTACATGGGCAAGAAGATAGGCGTCATCGGCATGGGCAATGTGGGCCGCAGGGTGTCCAACATCTGCCAGCACCTCGGCATGGACGTGTACGGCTACGACCCGTACCTCAGCGTGGACGCGGCGTGGGCAATATCCAACAAGGTGGTCCGCGTGGACAGGCTGGAGGACCTGTGCGGCTGCGACTTCATAACTCTCCACGTCCCCCTCACCGATGAGACCCGGGACATGGTGAACGCGGAGTTTATCTCGAAGATGAAGGACGGCGTGAGGATAATAAACTACGCCCGCCAGCAGGTTGTGAACGAGGAGGCCATCCGCGCAGCCCTCAACACAGGCAAGGTCGCCCGGTTCGTCACCGACTTCCCCACCAACACCCTCATCGGCACGAAAAACGTGGTCATGACCCCGCATCTGGGCGGGACGACATGGGAGTCCGAGGAAAACTGCGCCATCATGGCGGCGCAGGAGGCCCGGGACTACATCGAAAACGGCAACATCACAAACTCCGTAAACTTCGGAAGGGCCGTCATGTCCCCCTCCCGCCTTGCGAGGCTCTGCGTGTTCCATAAGAACGTCCCCAGCATGATAGCGAAAATCACCGGGGCCGTCTCCGGGGCGGGGATAAACATTGAGAACATGGTCAACGCATCCCTGAAGGGCGGGAAGATAAGCTACACGATGCTGGAGCTCGGCGACCAGCCCGACCAGTCCCTCACAGAGGCTGTCCGCGCCATAAACGGCGTTGTCCGCGTGAGAGTTATTGACGCCAGATAAAAACTGGTATATAATAGTTGATACTACTTTAAAAGGGCCGGTTTTTGCCGGCCCTGTGTCGGTTTTATCCGGCAATACGGAGGGACCATGGAAAGGACCTTACTTATAGTGAACCCCGTCTCCGGAAAGGGGCGGGTGAAGAACATACTTATGGACCTGCTCTCCGCCCTGTGCTCCGGCGGGGAGAGCGTCAGCGTCTGCGTCACCGAAAAGCGCGGGGACGCCTCGGATTTTGTGGAGAAATACGGCGCGGGGATGAGCCGCGTTGTCTGCACCGGAGGCGACGGGACCCTCAACGAGGTCATATCCGGCCTTATGCGCATGGAGCCGGAGCAGCGCCCCGCGATAAGCTATATCCCCCTGGGCACGACAAACGACATGGCGACGTCCCTGTCCATCCCCAAGGACCCGAAGGACGCCATAACTCAGCTTGGCGGCTCCGCCGGGGAGCACAGGCTTCTTGACGTGGGGCAGCTGGGGCGGGACTACTTCGGGTATGTGGCGGCCTTCGGGGCCTTCACGGACGTGCCCTTCACCACGCCCCAGGCGGCAAAGAATACCTGGGGGTACCTCGCGTACCTCACGGAGGCGCTGGGGCAGCTCACCGACATCACCGCCCACCACGCCAGGGTCAATTACGACGACGGGTATATCGAGGGGGACCTGCTCTTCGGCTTCGTCACAAACTCCCTCACCGTCGCTGGGGGCATAGTCAAGTTTGACGAGTCCAACGTACAGCTGGACGACGGGCTTTTTGAGGTGCTGCTCATCCGCAAGCCCCGGAATATCGCGGAGCTCAACAACACCCTCTCCAACATCCTGAAGCGCAACTTCACCACCGAGAATGTGACGCTCCTCCACACGAGCTCCATATCCTTCCAGTTTGACAGCCCCGTGCAGTGGACCCGGGACGGCGAGGACGGGGGCGTTTACAGAAGCGTTGACGTCATAAACCACTCAAGGGCCGTTCGGATCTCGGTGAGGGGAAGCATATGAGCGTGAACATCCTCGCCATAGGCGACGTGGTCGGTGAGTGCGGGGTGGACTTTCTCCGCCGCAAGCTCTGGTCCTTCAGGAAGCTCAAGGGCATAAGCTTTGCCGTGGTAAACGGCGAAAACACCGACGTGGTGGGCATCACCCCCGCTCAGGCGGACGAGCTCCTCGCCGCGGGGGCCGACGTGGTCACTCTGGGGAACCACTCCTTTCAGCGCGGCGCAATTATAAATTATCTTGACGACGCGGTGAACGTGCTGCGTCCCTCGAATCTCTCCCCCCTCTCCCCCGGCATGGGCTGGCGGGAGTACGACACCACGGCGGGGAAGATCGCCGTAATTAACCTCATAGGCCGCTGCGGCATGGACTTCGGGCCGGACAGCCCCTTTTACGAGGCGGAGCGCGTCCTTAAAAAGCTCACGGCAAAGATGGTCCTCATCGACTTTCACGCCGAGGCCACCAGCGAAAAGGCGGCGCTGGCGTGGCATCTGGACGGGCGGATCTCAGCCCTCTGGGGCACCCACACCCACGTCCAGACCTCCGACGCAAGGCTTCTTCCAAAGGGCACGGGCTTCATCACCGACCTTGGCATGACCGGGGCGGCGGACTCCATCCTCGGCGTCCGCCCGGAGCAGTCCATCGCCCGATTTCTCGGTGAACCCCGCCGGGTCCCCTACTCTCAGGCCGGAGGGAAGCGGAAAATCGAGGGCGCGATATTTGAGCTCGACCCCGCCAGCGGCAGGTGCCTCTCCGTGGAGGCGGTGAGGATCTGCGAGTGACGAAAGCTCCAGAAATGTGATAAATCGCGCCGCCCTTGAACCGGGCGGCGCTTTTTTGGATAAATTTTCTCAATTTCGCAATGTTTATATTGGAAAAGCCGCGGGAATGTGTTATTATGGTTAGACGTGTATAATAAGAGGAAGGAGGGACCCGGTTGTCCAGAACGAGATCCACATACACATACTCCATGCTCCGCCGCAGGGGCTGGACGCCGGAGCTGATCGACGCCCTCCTGCCCCCGCCCCGTATAGCCTCCAACGGCAGCAGGACCTTCCGGGTCTGGCGCAAGCGGGAGGTGGCGGAGGCGGAGGCCCGCCCGGAGTTTTTAAACGGCAGGACCGCCGCCGTGGAGGAGCCTCCCCGGCCCCGCCGCGCCCCGGCCTCGGAGACAAAGCGCGCAAGGGAGCTTCTGGAGTCCGCCTGGAGCGCCGTCTCCGACGACGGCTCGGAGGAGTACCTCCTTGCAAAGCTATATAATCTCGCCATTCTCGGAAGGCTCTCAGCGGCCTGCGACGACCCGAAGCGCTCTCAGGTGGGGTCCTGGCTTGGGGCGTTCGCGGCCCTTAACAGCGATAAGGCCCCAAAAACGGACAAGGCCGTCCCCGACGCCCTGCGGGGCGTGGTGCGCTCCGCCCTCTGGCTTGTGAGAAATCCCGGTGACCCCCTGGCCCGCCGCTGCATGGACAGCTACGGCGAGACCCTTGTCGCCGCCGCCCGGAGCGTCATCGCGTCTCTTCAGGGGCTCCAGTCCCGGGAGGCGCTGGCGGATATGCTGCGCTCGCCGGATTTCCCGCTGGGGATGCTCTACCGGGACGGGCTCTCCCGGGTGTGGTCCGTGTGGTATGTCCCGAGGGCGATAAGAACGAGCCTCCAGCTTCTTGTGGCGCTGAACCCCAAGGACGAGTACCCGGAGGCCCGGGCAATGCGCCGTCACTTCATCCTCCACATCGGCGGGACGAACACCGGAAAGACCTACGCCGGGTTTGCGCGGCTGATGGAGGCCCCCACCGGGGTGTATCTCGCGCCGTTGAGGCTCCTGGCGCTGGAGGCGCAGGAGACGCTCCTTGACGCCAAGGTGGACTGCTCGCTGGAGACCGGGGAGGAGGAGGACCACCGTCCCGGGGACACCCATGTCGCCGCTACGGCGGAGAAGCTTGATTTAAAGCGGCACTTCGACGTCGCCGTTATCGACGAGTGCCAGATGGTCGCGGACCGGGAGCGGGGCTACGCCTGGACGAGGGCTATCCTCGGCGTCCTGGCGCCGGAGGTGCACCTGTGCGCCGCGCCGGAGGCGGAGAACATACTCACGAGGATGATCTCCGGCTGCGGTGACACATATGAGATAATCCGCCATGAGCGCACCACGCCCCTCATCCCCATGCGCCGCACCGTGGACCCGGACAAGGTCCAGCCCGGCGACGCCCTGATAACCTTCTCAAAGGTGGGCGTTCTGAGCGTGGCGGAGGAGCTTCGCAGCCACGGTAAGGAGCCGGCGATAATCTACGGCGCCCTGCCCTATGCCACAAGGCGGAAGCAGATGGAGGGCTTTTTAAACGGCGAGATGGAGTACGTCGTCTCCACCGACGCCATAGGCATGGGGCTGAACCTGCCCATACGCCGGATAATCTTCATGGAGACGGAGAAATTCGACGGCGTGGAGCGCCGGGAGCTGCTCCCCTCGGAGATAAAGCAGATCGCCGGGCGGGCCGGGAGGCTGGGCATGTACAGCCGGGGCTATGTCGGCGCGACGCAGAACCTAAACTTCATCCGCGCCGGGCTTGAGGCCACGGTGCCGCCGCTGGAGCACGCGGTGGTGGGATTTTCGGGTCTGGTGCTTCAGGTGGACTTCGACCTGCTGGAGGTGCTCACGGAGTGGAACAGGATGCCCACGGTGGAGCCCTTTGTAAAGCTGGATATATCGAGATATATAACCATAATCTCCCGTATGCGGGAGCTGGGGCTGACCTTCTCAAAGGAGGAGGAGCTTCGCGCCGCCAACATCCCCTTTGACGAGACGGCCGAGGGGCTTCGGGAGCTGTTTTTCGACTACCTCCAGAAGTACCAGCGCCGGGAGCCGATAGAGCTGCCCGGCCTCGGGACGGAGGAGCCGAACCTCATGGAGCTGGAGCTATACTACAAAAAGCTCGACCTCTATTACTCCTTCTCCCGGACCTTCGGGCAGGAGGTTGACGAGGACAGGCTCTACAACATCCGGGAGGGCGTGGCGGAGGAGATAAACGAGATACTCCTCAAAAACCTCAAAAACAACATACGCTTCTGCGCGATATGCGGCAAGCCCCTGAGCCTTTATCACAAGGGGCGGCTGTGCGACGCGTGCTTCCGCAAAACAAGAAAGCCCGACTCCCCCAGAGGGCCGAGAAAAAGACATTGACCGCAGCCGGATGACTGCGGTCAACGAATTACCACTCGCGCTTTATGTCCTGCTCCTCAACGTCGTACATCTCCATAAATTCCTCCAGGTCCTCCCGGGTGCGGATGAGCATCAGCTCCGAAAAGCGCTGGGTGACCGGGTCCTTGAACCCCGCCACCTGCTCCCCGGTGCAGATGCTGGCACGGATGGTGGGGATCTTTCCGGTCTTGTCGAAGGTGGGCTCATACCTGTGCTTCTTCTTTTTTCCGAACATTTAAAATCCCTCCTTTTTTGCCATTATATCACAATATGACACTTTTACAACTGTTTTCAGTATTTATGAGGTGAAGCTGTATGGAGAGTATTACCCGGCTCCTGCGCGGGGAGCTTGCCCGCCGCCCCGCATCTACGCTTGTCGACGCGGCGAAGCTTTTATATCAGAGCGAGTTTGGCTGCGGGCACCTTATCCGGGACGAGGCCGGGGCGAGGGAGTATCTCTTCCGGGAGCTGGAGGAGTGCGAAAAGGCCGACCTCCCCCTCACGGAGCCCATCGGCGGCGGATATGTGAGGCTGAACCTCTCCCCCGCCGGGAATATCATGGACCGGGAGACGATTTTCCGCATATTCCTGCTCTCCGCCCGGGAAAAGCCGGGTACGGCGGAGGGATTTCGGGAAAAGCTGGCGCTTTTATATGACATTGGCTTTAACAGGGCCGATGTGGACAGCTTTCTCTCCGGGTATGAGGCCGCGGGCCTCCCCATGCTCTCCCACTCCCCCGCCTACCGAGAGGCTTACCGCCCCGCCTACCGGGTCATATCGGAGCGGCTTGCCCGGTTCATCCCCGTATTCTCCGCCGTGGACAGGCTGTCGCGCTTCTCCGGGCCGATCCTTCTGGGCATTGACGGTATGTGCGCCGCGGGAAAGACGACCCTCGGCGGCGCGCTCCGGGAAATTTACGGCGCGGAGGTCTACCACGCCGACGACTACTTCCTCCCGCCGGAAATGCGCACGCCGGAGAGGCTCGGCGAGCCCGGCGGCAACATGGACCGGGAGCGGCTTTTAAGCGAGGTCCTGACCGCCCTTGAGCGCGGCGAGGCGCCCGTCACCCGGCGCTTTGACTGCCGCGCCCTGTGCTTGGAGCCGCCGAAGGCCCATGAGCTCACGCGGATAAACGCGGTGGAGGGCTCCTACTGCCTCCACCCGGAGCTGCGGGACTTCTACACCCTGAAAATCGCCCTTCGCACCGACGAGTCCCGGCAGCTTCAGCGCATAACTCTGCGGGAGGGGGAAAACATCGACGCCTTCAAAACCCGCTGGATACCCATGGAAAACGTTTATTTTCAAAGCACGCGCCTTTTCGAGGAAGCGGACATAGTCATAGACACATAATAAGCAAAGCCCCGGCGCAGCTTTTTGCGCCGGGGCCTTTTATTTTTTCCGCAAAAGGCGGGCAGCGGGGAATTAAATTATCTGTTCCACGCCCTGTCGCCGGAGAGGGCTGGAAGCCCCGTGTCGATGGCCTCCGCCAGCTTAAGCCACATATACGCATCCTCCAGCGCCTCCCGGAGGGGGTAAAACTCCCTGCCGGAGCGGATGTAATCCCCCATGGACCTCAAGAGCGTCGCCACGGCGTACTCGTCCTGGCACTGCTCCAGACGGAGATGAGGGCTCCAGCTTCTGCCCAGAGCCTCAAGCTCCCGCGTCACCATATCCGAAAAGCCCGGCACGCCCCCGGCGGTGAGCTTCAGCTCCCTCACCGTGTGGGAGGGGTCCGAGTACCTTATGACCGTGTCGCTCCACTCCCCCCGCTCGCCCCGGGCGCAGAGATGCCTTGAGCGTATGAAGGAGTGGTACTGCACGCCGTCAAAGTCATACAGGGCCGTCCTGCCGTTGTCAAAGGTAAAATATGCCGTTATCCTGTCGCTTAAGGCCACGGTCCCCTCCCTCAGCGGTCCGGAGCGGGAGTCCGTGAGCTCCACCCGGCAGGGGGACTTTTTTGCCTCCACCTTAAACTCCGGAAGCCTGCCGCCGACATCAAGGCCTAGCACACGCCGGATGAGGCTCGCGGCGTGGTAGTCGTGGACGAGGCTTAAATATACGCTGTCCACGCCGCCGATGAGCCCGCTATTCAGCGCCGAAAGCCCCGCGGAGATAATGGGATAGCGGAAATACTGCTCGGCGACCTGGAGCTTCGCCCCCAGAAGCTTAAGCTCCCATAAGTGTTCCAGCTCCTCCATGCTCTCCCCCGCCGGGGTCTCGGCAAGGACGGGAAAGCCCATCTGGAGCCATCTGTGAACGACCTTGAAATTCATCCCCCGGCTCACGGCGACAACGACAAGCTCCGGCTTTCTGCCGATAAGCTCCTCCGGCGAGTCCGTGGCGTACACGCCCCATTCCCGGCTTACGCGCTCCGCCTTCTCCCGGGAGCGGCACAGCACCCCGAGAAGCTCCAGCTCCTCCGGGTATCTCGCCGCGGCCTTGGCGTAAAATCCCGCCCGCCAGCCGGAACCGACTATAATAAACTTAAGCTTTTCCATATTTCCACCTCACATATGAAGGTTTTGTGTGTTGTAGAGCCTCGCGTAGTCGCCGTTTTTCGCCATGAGCTGCTCATGGGTGCCCTCCTCGGTGATCACCCCGTCGCGTATGACGAGTATGCGGCTCGCCGCCCGGACGGTGGACAGCCTGTGGGCTATGATAAGCGTTGTCCTGCCCCGGGCGAGCTCGTCAAAGGCCCGCTGTATCTTCGCCTCAGTCACGGAGTCCAGGGCCGAGGTTGCCTCGTCAAGTATGAGCACCGGGGGATTTTTCAAAAATATCCGCGCTATGGAGATCCGCTGCTTCTGCCCGCCGGAGAGCAGCACCCCCCGCTCCCCCACATATGTGTCGAAGCCCCGAGGCATAGCCATTATGTCGTCGTATATCTCCGCCCTCCTCGCGGCCCAGGCCACCTCGTCGTCGGTGGCGTCCGGGCGCCCGTAGCGGATGTTGTTCATTATGGAGTCGGCAAAGAGGAACACGTCCTGCTGGACTACGCCGATGCTGCGCCTTAAGGACTGCTGGGTAACATCCCGCACATCCTGACCGTCGATGGATATGGACCCCTCCGTCACGTCGTAAAACCTGGGGATGAGGCTGCAAAGGGTGGTCTTTCCGCCGCCGGAGGGCCCCACCACGGCGACCGTCTCCCCGGGCGCGACGTGGAGCGTCACATGGTGCAGGACCTCCCCGTCCTCCCGCTCATAGGTGAAGCTCACGTCCTCCACGTCTATCCTTCCGCTGACGCCGGATAGCTCCCGGGCGCCGGGCTTATCCTTAAGCTCCGGCTCCAGCCGCATGAGCTCCACAAACCGCGAAAGCCCCGCCGTGCCGTTCACAAGCATCTCCGATAGATTCGCAAGCTTCCTTATTGGGTTTATGAAGGTGGAGGTGTACAGGGTGAAGGTGATGAGGTCCCGGTAATCCATGGTCCCGCGCATGATGAGATACCCGCCGTAGGCTATGACCGTCACGGGCATGATTGAGGTGAAAAACTCCAGCGACGCCTGAAACCGCCCCATGGCCTTGTACTGGGCCTTCTTTGAGACGCGAAAGCGGTCGTTTGCCCGGTCGAATTTCTCGTGCTCCGCCTCCTCGTTGGTGAAGGCCTTGGCGGTGCGCATACCTGAGAGGCTCGACTCAATATCAGCGTTTATGGACGCCGTCTCCCGCTTCACACCCCGGGAGGTCTCCATGAGCTTCACCCGGTTTAGGTTCGCCACCGCCAGAAAAATGGGTATGAGCAGCAGCATCAGCAGCGCCAGACGCCACTGGACGGTGAAGAGTATGGCGATAGCGCCGAGGATGGTGACGCCGGAGATGAAGATGTCCTCCGGCCCGTGGTGGGCAAGCTCCGTTATGTCGAAAAGCTCCGACGTGAGGCGGCTCATCAGGTGCCCCGTGCGGTTTTTGTCAAAAAAGCTCACTGACAGCGTCTGAAGGTGGGAAAAAAGGTCCTCACGGATGTCCGCCTCCACCAGTATCCCGAATCCGTGGCCCCAGTAGGTGACAACAAACTGCAAAAATGACCTTGCCACATACGCCGCGACAATGATGCCGATCACCGCCGCGAAGGCCCCGAACATGTTATCCGGTATCAGTTCATAGAGGCACAGCCTCGAAAGGTACGGGAACGCCAGGTCCACAAGCGCGATAAAAAGCGCGCAGGCCATGTCAAGCAGGAACAGGCCCATATGTGGCTTAAAATAGCTTATAAAAATTCTGAAAAGTCCCCAGGATTTGAAATCTCGTCTCTCCATACGGCAAAAGCTCTCCAATTAAAATAATATATCGAGATTATATCACCCGCCGCCCCGGCGCGCAAGCCCAAACGCCTTTGACAAAACCATGTACGCGTAGTATAATGGCAAAAAACGCAAGGTGGTGGAGCCATGGAATTTGATACCGCCCGGACCTGCGCCTTCACCGGCCACAGGCCGGAGAAGCTGCCCTGGCGCTATGACGAGCGCGACAGCAGATGCCTGCGCCTCAAATCCTCGCTGGAGGACACGGTCCTCTCCCTCTATGACTCCGGCTACCGCCACTTCATCTCCGGCATGGCGAAGGGCTGCGACACATATTTTGCCGAGACCGTCCTGCGCCTCAGGGATGAGTGTCAGGGCATGACGCTGGAGGCCGCCGTCCCCTGTGAGACCCAGCCCTCGGGCTGGAGCTTTGAGGAGCGCAAGCGGTATTTCTACATCCTCCACCAGTGCGACAGGCAGACCATAGTCTCCCGGGAGTACACGCCGGAGTGTATGCTCCGCAGGAACATGTACATGGTGGACTCCGCCTCCCTGCTTCTGGCGGTCTACGACGGGACCCGCGGCGGCACCATGCAGACGGTAAATTACGCGAGAAGCTCCGGAGTTCATATAATCGAGCTTCCCATTCCGGTATAAATCTATCCCCCGGCGTCCTTAAGGCGGGACACCGGGGGATTTTTTATCTATTCAGCGCGCCCTTTACAATGTTTTGCTCCTTCCGCCGCGGCGGCGTCTTCCGGGCTTGTCCGAGGAACAGGTGTGGCGGGCGTGATTTTTCGCCTCGTTGAGTATCCTTATGTTGTCGGTGGAGTAGCTGAGCGTGTCGGTGTAGGTCCAAAACCGCCCGTCCGGCGCCTCCAAAAGCCGCAGGCGTCTTATGAATCTTGCGTGCCCGTGGCAGGAGCACCTGGCGTAAAAAAGCTCCCCGTCCTGAGTGGCCCACTCGTTCACGCACAGCACCGCCCCGCACTCCGGGCAGGTGACGCGGCGGCTGAGACGGCTTGACAGCGCCTGCTTTCTTGAGTCGAAGGGGCCGCTGCGCGTCTGGTTCTTCTTCGGGAGCTTTGGGGCGATGACGGGCTTTTCGTCCTTGCCGCCAGGTGTGAAGCATGACTCCTCCACCCACCTGCGGCCTATGTAGCCGCTGACGACGGCGGTGTACATGGCGTCGTTTAATGCGTCATGGAAAACGAAGGTGTCGGGTATGCCGCAGTAGTCCACCGCCGTGGCGAGGGGCAGGGAGTCCCTTATCCCGAGGCGCCTTGAAAACGCCGCCTGAAGGTCAAAATACCTCTCCCCGGCTCTCACCTCAAGCCCCCAGTAGAGGGCGTTTTTTCTGAGGATGCGCACGTCGTTCCGGCCCCACTCGGCAAATACCCCGTCGCCGCCGCACCACTCCTCAAAGCTCTCCAGCGCCTCCGGGAAGGAGACTGTGCTCTCCATGGACCTTGGAAGCTCCGGCAGGACCTTTGCCGCCGGGGAAAGGCGCTTATGTACGCTGGGGCGTATGTAGACGCTGAAGGTGTCCCGCACGGTCCCCCCGGGCCCGTCCACCTTGACCGCGCCGATCTGGAGTATCTCCTCAAGGCTCACCCCGTAGAGCCCGCTGTTGAACTCAAGGTCAAGTATTATCATCTCTCCCCGCTCCCCCTCGCAGCGCTTCCCGTCACATGAGAGACGCCTTCTCCAGGTCCTCCCTCATCACAAGCGTCAGGTCCCGCTCGTTTATATCCCCGTCCGCCGCTATGCGGTCGGCGTGGACTGATACAACGTTCTCAAATATATTGCGCACGTCTCTCGCGTTGCCGAAATTCTCCCCCCGGGCAGCGTACAATGCGTTGAACATCTCCCTGGCGTACTCCTGTGCCTCCACCGTCAGGGTGTATTTGTTTTTGTCGCACATGGAGAGGAATATTTTGTAAAGCTCCTCGCCGCTGTAATCCTCAAACACGAAGTACCTGTTGAATCTCGACTCAAGCCCGGGGTTGGAGCTTATGAACTGCTCCATAAGGTCCTCATACCCCGCGACGATTACCACAAGGTCGTTTCTGTTGTCCTCCATGGCCTTGAGTATAGTCTCGATAGCCTCCCGCCCGAAGTCGTTCTCCCCGGTGTTCGCGGCGAGAGAGTATGCCTCGTCGATAAACAGCACGCCGCCGAGAGCGTTTTTCACGGCCTCGCCAGTTTTTATTGCCGTCTGTCCCACGAACCCGGCAACGAGGCCGGAGCGGTCCACCTCCACCAGCTGCCCCTTGGAGAGCACACCTATGGCGTAGTAAAGCTGGGATATGAGCCTCGCCACCGTGGTCTTACCGGTGCCGGGGTTGCCCATGAACACCAGGTGCAGGCTCATCGCCGGGGTGGGCAGTCCGTGCTCCTCCCGGAGCTTCCGGACCTTTGCCAGGTTGATGAGGCTCCGCACGTTCTTTTTTATGTCCTCAAGCCCCACCAGCGAGTCGAGCTCCGCAAGGAGCTTGTCAAGGTCGGGCTTCTCAGGGCTCTTCTCCGCCTCGGTTTTCGGCGCGGAGGGAGAGATGGCGGCGCCCCGCGCCTCCACCTCCCGCAAAAGCTCGTCCGCCGCTGCCCGCGCCTCCTCCATGGAGCTCTCCAGCGTGTCCTTTGTCTCAAGGGGCACCGGGGCAGGCTTTTTGTCCTTGTCGTCGCTTCTGCCGCCGGAGCCGAAGCCCGTCAGCGTGACTGTCAGCTCCTCCCGAAGCCGCCTTATGTCGTCAAGGTACGCCCCGGAGGGACGCAGATTGAAGGCGTTGAAGTCGATATTCGTCCCGTAGGTTTTGGGTTTTTTCTTCTTATCCGCCATGGCTTCTCCTTAAAAAGTAAAGGTCTTTTCAAAAAGCTGAACGTTAAAACGGTTTTGACAGTCTCTTTAAAAATCCGCGCTTCCCACGGTGCGGGGATGGGGCAGCACGTCCCGGATGTTGGAAACGCCGGTGAGGTACATTATCATCCTCTCAAAGCCCAGTCCGAAGCCCGCGTGCTTGCACCCGCCGTAGCGGCGAAGGTCCAGATACCACCAGTAATCCTCCTCCCGCATACCCAGCTCCCGGATGCGGGCGGTGAGCACGTCAAGGCGCTCCTCGCGCTGGCTGCCGCCGATTATCTCCCCGATGCCGGGGGCCAGGCAGTCGGCGGCGGCCACGGTCCTGCCGTCGTCGTTGAGGCGCATGTAGAAGGC
>CANRIU010000007.1 GCA_947630755.1 uncultured Oscillospiraceae bacterium
CTTGTACTTCTTGCCCTCCAGCGCCTCAAGGACGGCGGGGAAATCGTCGGGGGCGGTGTAGACCTCAAAGGTCTCCCCCTCCACGGACATATCCTCCGCGCCGGCCTCCAGCGCGTCCATCATAACGGTGTCCTCGTCATAGTCCTCGTCCTCATTGTCAATGACAATGACGCCCTTTTTCTCAAAGGACCAGGAGACGCACCCGGCGGCGCCCATGTTCCCGCCGTACTTGTCAAAGAGGTGGCGGACGTCGGAGGCAGTGCGGTTGCGGTTGTCGGTCATGGCGTCAACAATAACGGCAACGCCCTCGGGACCGTAGCCCTCATAGGTGACAGTCTCATAGTTGTCGCCGCCAGCGCTTCCGGCGGCCTTCTCAAGGGTGCGCTTTATGTTGTCGTTGGGCATGTTCGCCGCCTTGGCCTTGGCAATGACGGTGGCGAGGCGGGAGTTGTTGGCGGGATCCGCGGACCCGCCGCCCTCCTTAACGGCGACGATCATCTCACGGGCGATTTTTGTGAATGCCTGAGCGCGCTTGGCGTCGGCAGCTCCCTTGGTTTTTTGTATGTTATGCCATTTGGAATGTCCAGACATAAGGTATCCATCCTTCCTTAGTACACAGATAAGGATACTATACCACATTATTTTTTGTTTTGCAATGTATAATCTCCAGTTTTTTGGCCAATAATAAACTCACCTGCAGGAGGTGAGTCATATGGGCAATCAGTCAAACCGCAATAACCAGCAAAACAACTCCGGTCGCGGAGGCCAGCAGAATCAGCAGCAGAACAACAACCAGCAGAACAATCAGAAGTGACGAAAGCGGCGGAGGCGATGCCTCCGCCGCAGTATTTTATCCGCATCTTGGTATCAGCAGGACCTGGCCCGGCTCCGGCTCCCGGCCCTCCTCAAGGGAATTTGTCTCGCGTATGAGCTCAACTGTGGACAGATGGGCCTTCGCAAGCTCCCAGAGGGACTTTTCGGGGAAAGCACGGGTTATCACCACTGACGGAAGCTTTGCAAGGTCTATCGGTGCATCCTCGTCTATTTCCACGCTCTCCAGCCTCTCCACCGTTCTCTCGGCGGGTCTTGTGACGGAGAGGGACAGTGGCAGGCGGACCTCCACCGCGCCATCCGCCTGAAAGACGGCTGCCTCACCGGAGATGGCGGCGTCAAGCACCGCGTCGGCGGGTATGTCATGCATGGGTCGCGTGAGCTCTCCGCGCTTTGAGACGGAAAGAAGCTGCCCGGAGGGGTCCTCATAGACCATCGTAACCGCTGCGGAGACCGACGCCTCCACTCCCTC
The DNA here is from genome assembly GCA_947630755.1 of uncultured Oscillospiraceae bacterium. GTDB lineage: Bacteria > Bacillota > Clostridia > Oscillospirales > Oscillospiraceae > RUG626. The sequence goes on from CANRIU010000007.1 coordinate 1,304, forward strand.
CCCCGCCCGGTTGAGGCGGATTCCGTAGAGGGCGGAGGACACGGAGCGGACAGACGAGCAGCCCTCGGGCACGGGAATCGAGAGGGTGAGATTCTCGGAGCAGGTCTCCGCGCCGCGAAGCTCCGGTACGACACAGCAGCAGTTTGAAAATGAAAGAGCGTACTTTGTGCTGTAAGCATCGGTGACGGAGGAGAGCTCCACATCCTGCCCCGCGACGCACTGCGCCACGGCGTGGATCTCCAGGGTAAAGGCGTCGGTCTCACCGCTGTTCATGGCGCTTAATTGGACGTACACCCCGGTGAGGGCTATGATTATCCTGAAATCCGCCGCCTCCCCTACGGCGTCGGTCTCGACCACCTGGGAGAAGGGTGTGTCAAATGCGGCGCGGCAGAGCCTGCCGTCTCTTGACTCATAGAGGACGCTCGTGCGGGCGCTGCCCTTTACCACAGCGCGGGCTCCGACGCCCTTGGCGCTCTCGGCCTCGATCTGAGTGCTCCAGCCGAGAAGCTCCCCCACAGGGTCGCTCCCGGCGGGGAGGGACACCTCGTCGGAGAACACAAAGGATTTTTCATTCACCGACACGGGGACCCGGGCATGAAGGGTCTCGGAGCGAAAATACACATTATCCCGCTCCCTGGGTGCGGTGCCGTAGACGGCGTCGGCGTTATATACGCTCACATCGCACTCCGCCTCACCGCGAACAACGAGCTTTCGCGGGTTGACGGTCCTGGCGTCCGCGCCCGTGAGGCGAAGGGACGCTATTATAAGCGAGTCCGGCGCGATCTCCCCACCCTCCGCCGAGACGGAGAACGGAAGGGATGCGTTGACGCGCTTCACTCCCCTTCCGGATTCCGGGACATAGAGCACCGTGAGCTCCATCACGCCCGCGACTGTTACGCTCCCGGCGTCAGAGTCCTTGCTTCTGAGGTACGCCGTTCCTCCGGCGTCAAGGATACGGAGTATGTCCGGCAGAGCGTCCGGCACAATGACCTCCGCCGTCTCCTCCTTTGTCATTCGCCGTCTGAAAACGGGCCTAACCAGACTAAGCTTGTCACTTTTAAGGTCAAGTTCCACCTTTAGCTCTCTCCTAACATACATATTAGCCGCATGGCTCATGTCAGGAGTATATTGGCTTTGTCCCGGATTTATGACTGTCAGCAGCGCTTTGACACGGTGATGCCCGTGCAAATCAGCACGATCCCAAGTACGAACCACCAAAACGACGTGGGCAGTACAAGCGAGAGTATCACCATCACCCCGGAGAGGGCCAAAATCCTGCCGACGGTTTTTGTGTGCCGCCTCATTGCCTCACCCCCGAATAAAAATCCTCACAATATAATATGCGCGCTCGGTGGGAGGGGTGCGTTGCTGACATGCATTTATGCAAAAAAGAGGAGAAGCGTAGAGCTTCTCCCCTTTTTTATTTTACCGCGGGCTTTCTCTCCCACTCGTTTACGCTTTTAAGCTGCTCGTAAAGACGCACATAGCTTTTGTGGCGGGAGGGGCTTATTTTGCCCTCGGTCACGGCCTCAAGCACGGCGCAGCCGCGCTCCTTGACGTGGGCGCAGCCCGTGAAGCGGCATTGACCTATGTAGGGCTTGAATTCCCTGAAGGCGTACTGGAGTCTCTCCGGGTCCGTGAGCTCCATTTTCTCAAGGTCAAAGGAGGAAAAGCCCGGAGTGTCGGCAATTATTGCGTCCCCGGAGCGAAAAAGCTCCACATGGCGGGTGGTGTGGCGCCCGCGGCCCAGCTTTACGCTGACCTCCCCCGTCGGTATGGAGAGGCCCGGCTCCAGAGCGTTCAGAATGCTCGACTTTCCCACGCCGGAGTTTCCGGTGAATACGCACACATTCCCGGCGAGGGCGCCGCGAAGCGCGCATATCCCCTCACCCGTCGCGGCGCTGACCCGGAGGGTCCTGATCCCGGCGCCGGAGTATATGGCGTAAAGCTCGTCCGCCGTGTCCAGGTCGCACTTATTCAGTACCACCAGCACATCCGCCCCGGCGTTCTCCGCGATAGCCGCCATGCGGTCAATTAGGAAGGGCTCGGTCACGGGTATGACGTTGGCGGCAATAATGACCATCAGGTCTATGTTGGCCACCTGGGGCCTTGTAAAGGCGTTGCGGCGGGGCAGTATCTCATCCACCACGCCCTCCGTGCCGGAGGTTTGGGTGACGGACACCCTGTCGCCCACCAGCGGCGTGAGCTTCTCATACCTCATCCGCCCTCTGGCACGGCAGCGCAGGAGCGCGCCGCCGATGTCAACGTCGTAAAATCCGCTGAGGGACCGCATTATCGTTCCATCAACCACTGGGCTGGACTCCCTCATCTTCACCCATCTCCCCGTCCCCGGGGTTATTCGGGTCTACCGTGCCGCCGTCATCTCCGCCGCCCGGGTTATCGGGCACGCCCGGTTCTCCGCCGCCGGGCTCATCCGGCGTGTCGGGGGTGTCAGGGGTATCCGGAGTATCGGGAATGTCCGGCGTATCAGGCGTATCCGGTACATCCGGCTCGTCGGGCTCGTCGGGTGTATACGGCGGATAGTCCGGAGTATCCGGCTCGTCGGGAATATTCGGTACGGTGGGCGTGTCGGGCTCCGGGCCGAGGGAGATATAAAACTCTATCTCAGTACCCTCGGGGACCTCGGTCTCCTCATCGATGCTCTGCTGGAATACCCTGCCCTTCTGGGCGGTGTCGTTGTACTCCTCGATTTTCTTACCCACAAGCCCGTAGGTCTCAAGCTTCTGGAGGGCGGAGGCCTCGGAGAGGTTTAAGAGGTTCGGGACCTTCACCATCTTTACATCCGGGCCAAGGCTGTACACAAGGTATACCTGCATCCCGGGGACAAGTATCTCGTCCTTGGCAGGGATTTGCTCAAACACATAGTCCGGGGTGTAGCTGTCGTGGGGGCGGCCCTCGGTATTTATCTTAAGGTCGAGGCCAAGCCTGCGGAGCGTGTTCTCCGCCTCACGGTAGTCCATGTTCAGAAGGTCCGGCATGGGGATCTCCTTCTGCCCGGCGGAGACATACAGGGTTATGGGTATCTTGTTTTCAGTTACCGTGACCCGCCTGCCCTCGGCAGGGTCCTGACGGAGGATATATCCCTCCGGGCGGTCGGAGTTCTGCTCGTATTTTGGGGACTCAAACCGATAATAGAGGAGATAATCCGGATTGTTTATCACGTCGTTATACATTGAGCCCACAAAATTCGGTACGTTTATGGTCTCCTCCGGGTCCTGCATCAAGAGGTCCTTGATGATATAGTTCCACATAAAGACCACAAGGAGCACCAGCAGCATCGCTATACAGAATATTCCGACGAGCATTGTGGTGGAGCCTGATCGCTTCCTGTTTTTCCTGTATTCCTCCGGTGTGGTCTTTGTTCGCACGGCGCCGTTGCCGCTGACGCGCCTTCTGGCGCGCTCGACCTGTGAAACGCCCTTCACGGGGACGGTCCTGGTGGCGTCAAGGTCCTCATCGTCAGCCATTGACGGGATGAAGGAGTAATTAAACCGGACAGAGGGATTTTTCCGGAAATCCTCAAGGTCCGCCAGCATCTCCGACGCGGACTGATACCTCATGGACATATTCGGCGCCATGGCGCGCATCGTAATCTCCTCAAGCCCTACGGGGATGTCGGGATTTATCTCCCTGGGCTGGAGAGGTATGGAACTAATGTGCTGTATGGCGATGGAGACGGCGTTGTCCCCCTCAAAGGGGAGCCGGGAGGTGAGCATCTCATACATTACGACACCCACGGAATATATGTCGCTTCTGGCGTCAGCCGCACCGCCCTTGGCCTGCTCCGGGGATATATAGTGGACGGAACCCAGAGTCTGCTGTGTGAGGGTGTTCTGGGTGGTGAGAAGGCGGGCTATGCCGAAGTCAGCAACCTTCACGTTGCCGTCCTTGAGGATCATTATATTGTGGGGCTTGATGTCCCGGTGGATGATACCCCGGGAGTGGGCGTGCTCCAGCGCCTTCACGATCTGGGTCGTGAAGTGGAGAGCCTCCTTCCAGTTGAGTATCCCCTTGCGGTTTATGTACTGCTTCAGGGTGATACCCTCTATGAGCTCCATGACGATGTAATCCACGTTGTCGGAGTGGTTCACATCATACACGGAGACGATGTTCGGGTGGGAAAGCATTGCGACGGCCTGGCTCTCCGCGTGGAAGCGGCGGCGCAGGTCCGGGTCCTGGGCCAGGTCCGCTTTTAAAATCTTTATCGCCACAAAGCGATTGAGACGGTGGCAGCGGGCCTTGTAGACAACAGCCATTCCGCCGGAGCCGATCTTCTCCAGTATCTCATACCTGTCGTCAAGGAACTTTCCAATATACATATCATCCATGAATATTACCTCCCGTTGAGGATCTGCGGGTCTTGCTCCACTGGAGCTCAACGCCTGAAAAGTGCGACCGTAACATTGTCCGGAGCTCCGCGCTCCAGCGCAAGACGCATGAGCTCATGTCCGGCATTTTCCATCGTTGCGGAGCCCATAATGATAAATAGTATCTCGTCGTCGGATACGGTATTTGAAAGGCCGTCCGAGCAAAGGAGGAGCGTGTCGCCGTGCCTGAGCTTTACGGAGAAAAAATCGGCCTCCACGAAAAGCGACGTCCCTACCGCCCGGGTTATAAGATTCTTGCTGGGATGGGTGCGGGACTCCTCCCTCGTTATATCCCCACGCTCCACCATGTCCTCCACCACGGAGTGGTCACGGGTGACCTGGCGAATGACGTCGGCTGAGACATGGTATGCCCTGCTGTCCCCCACGTTCATCACGGTGGCGTCGTCTCCGAGGACAATGGCGGAGACAAGGGTCGTTCCCATGCCGCGGCAGGATTCCTCCGCGTCGCTCAGCTCATAAACGGCGTTGTTTGACGTGCGCAGGGCGCTTTTCATAAGGTTGCAGACGGCGCCCGTGACTCTCGCATTGGCTAGGCCCTCCTTGACCTCCCCGGCGAAAACCGTCGCGGCAAGAGAGCTTGCCACGTTTCCCGCGTTGTGACCTCCCATGCCGTCACAGACCAGCAGGAGCGCAAGGTCATTTTCCTCCTCGCGGTAGATGTAGCAGGAGTCCTGATTCTCCCTGCGGACCCTGCCCTTGTCAGTTATGGCGCAAAGATCCACGCGCCTCACCTCATTTCATGTCTTCTTGTCTTAAGTGGTGTGAAGCCTTGTGCGGCGCAGCTGCCCGCAGCTGGCCTCAATGTCGGGTCCAAGCTTTCTCCGTACCGTAACGTTTATCCCGCGCTTCTCCAGAGCCGCGATAAACCGCCTCATAGTCTCCGGCGTTGAGGGCCTGAGCCTGCTCTCGGGAACATCGTTAAGGGGAATGAGGTTCACATGGCACCCTGTCCCCGCCAGGGCGTCTCCGAGGCGTTTTGCGTGCTCGGGAGTGTCGTTCACGTCGCGGATCATGGCGTACTCAAAGGATATGCGCCTTCCGGTCCGCTCAAAGTACCTGCGGCAGGAGTCAAGGACCCTCTCCACGCCGTATGCGCGGTTTATGGGCATTATCCTGGAGCGCGTCTCATCATCCGGGGCGTGAAGGGAAACCGATAATGTTAATTGTAAATCCAACTGGGCCAATATGTCAATCTTTTCTGCCAGTCCGCAGGTGGAAAGGGATATATGCCGCATACCGATATTCATTCCGTCAGGATGATTTACCAATCTTAAGAAGCGTATCACATTGTCAAAGTTATTGAGCGGTTCCCCTATCCCCATCATGACGATATTTGATATTTTAAGCCCCGAGTCGAGCTGGGAGAACATTACCTGATCGAGTATCTCCGACGCAGTGAGGTCCCGGACCTTCCCGCCGATAGTGGAGGCACAGAAGGCGCAGCCCATGGCGCAGCCTACCTGGCTTGACACGCAGACCGTGTTGCCGTGCTCATAGCGCATGACGACGCTCTCCACAAAGTTGCCGTCCCGCAGCCGCCAGAGGTACTTCACCGTGCCGTCAAGGGCGGAGACCTGCTTGCGCTCCACCTCGGGCGGGGTGAGATAGGCAATCTCAGCAAGCTTTGACCGAAGCTCCTTGGGCATGTTCGTCATCTCATCGAAGCTCCGCGCCCCGCCGGACAGCCACTTAAAGAGCTGCTTTGCCCTGAACCGCGGCTCCCCCATATCGGCAAGCATCGCCTCAAGCTCCTCCGGCAGCATTGATTTTACATCAAGCTTATCCAAATTTTCTGTCATTTTTTCCGTCTCATCAAGCATATAAAAAATCCGTCCGTATCTGCCCTGCCGGGAAGCATCACAGCCATCCCGGGGAAATCGCCGAGAGGCTCCGGAAGGGTGAAGGGCTCCGGGGCAAAATCCTCATGCTCAGATAGAAAGCGCCCGACAACCTCCTCATTTTCCCGGGGAAGTATGGTGCAGGTGGAATATAGAAGCGCCCCGCCGGGAGCGACATATCGGGAGGCGTTTTTGAGGATGTCAAGCTGTATATCCGGAAGCCTCAAAAGCTCCTCGGGCGGCTTCAACCGTATCTCAGGCTTTCTTCTTATGACGCCGAGCCCCGAACAGGGGACATCGGCGATAACGGCGTCGGCGCTGCCCTCAAGCTCCGGGAGGAAGCGCCTTGCGTCACCGGCACAGGCCGTGATGATGTTGATGCCCAGCCTCTCCGCCCCGCGCCTTATAAGCCCCAGCTTATTTTCGTGTATGTCGAAGGAGCGGATGGAGCCTGTATTTTTTATATTTAGGGCGGCGGCAAAGGATTTCCCGCCGGGGGCGGCGCACAGGTCAAGGACGTTCATCCCCGGCGCGAGGCCGATGCAGTCCACAGCGAGCCGGGCCGCCGGGTCCTGAATATAAAGGTGCCCGTCAGAAAATTCCGGTATGCTCTCCAGCGCCCCGGCTCCCGTGAGGACAAGCATGTTCTCCCCCAGAAGGTGGGGAGCTGCCTCGATGCCCTGGCGGGAAAAAGCTGAAATGAGCTCCGCCGGGGTAGTTTTAAGGGTGTTCACCTGGGCGGTCAGCGGCGCGGGGGAATTGTCAGCGGCGAGGATATTCTCGCACTCCTCCACGCCGTATGTCTCAATCAGCTCACGGACAAGCCAGTTTGGGTGACTGTATAAAATGCCAAGGCTCTCAACAACATTTGCCATATCCCGGGTCGGCATGAGCTTTGGAGCTGCGCTGAGCCTTCTCAGCACGGCGTTTACAAAGCCCGCCGCGCGGGGCGCGCGGGATTTTGCCAACTCCACCCCCTCAGAAACCGCCGCGTGGGCGGGGACACGGTCGAGAAACCCGAGCTGATAGGCGGTGAGTCTCAAAATGTCCCGCACCTCAGGGCTCAGGCTGTCGGCCTTTCTGCCGGAGCAGCGCTCCAGCCGCCAGTCGAGGAGGCGGTAATTTTGCAGCACGCCGTTCACAATGTTTACCGCCAGAGCCATATTCCGCCCCTCAAGGCCGCTGGATTTGAGGACCATATCGGGCCTCGCCCCCCGTGTCCGAAGAGCGGAGAGCGCGCCGCAGGCAGCGGCTCTGGCATTTACGGGCATATGGGGTGCCCCCTGAGATAATCCGCCGCCTTCATGCGCCTGCCGCCGGGAGCCTGGAGCTCGGTCACGGTGACGCTGCCGTCGGAAACTGCGACCTCTATCCCGCCCTCCCCGGCGGAGAGCACCGTTCCGGGAGCGGCGGAGACGGGCTTTTTTGTAAAACAGGCCCTGAAAATCTTAAATCTTACGCCCGAAAGCTCCGCTGTGGCGACGGGCCAGGGGTCAAGCCCAAGTATTTTGCTGACTATCTTTTCCCCGGGGGCGTTGAAATCAAGCTCCGAAAGCTCCTTTGTCAGCGGCGGGGCGTAGGTGGCATCCGCCTCGCGCTGGGGCGTCCTTTCGACGCAGCCGGAGCCTAAGGCCCTCAGGGTATCGCACAAAAGCTCGCCGCCCAGCGGGGCAAGGCGCTCAAAAAGCTCCCCCGCCGTCTCCCCCGGGAGGATCTCCGTAGCGCGGGCGGCGATGATGTCCCCGGCGTCCATGGCCTCAGCCATGAACTGGGCTGTCACCCCGGTCTGCTTCTCGCCGTTTATCACCGCCCACTGGATAGGGGCGGCACCACGGTAACGCGGCAGGAGCGAACCGTGGATGTTGACGCAGCCCATTGGCGGAATATCGAGTATCTCCTTCGGAAGGAGCCTTCCGTAGGCCACCACGGCTATGACATCGGGCCGGGCGTCGGAAATAATCTTCGCCGCGGCGCCGTCACGGAGCTTTATCGGCTGGTAGACGGGTATGCCCCGCTCCTGCGCCAGAAGCTTCACGGGTGGCGGCGTAAGGCGCTGCTTTCTCCCCACGGGCCTGTCCGGCTGGGTGAAGACCCCGGCCACATCAAATCCGGCGTCCAGCAGAGCGCGAAGCGAGACGGCGGCGAAGTCCGGAGTGCCCATAAAAAATACTCTCATGCTCACTGCTCCCGGTTCATCTCCTCAAGCTCCTCCTGGGTGAGGAACCTCTCGGCCCTCTCGGTGAAGAGGTGCCCGTCAAGATGGTCGAGCTCGTGGCAGAAGCATCTGGCGGTGAGCCCGGTGCCCTCGGCCTCAAACCATTTTCCGAACCTGTCCTGAGCGCGGACGCGGACGCGCTCGGGGCGCTTCACTATGCCGTAGACCCCCGGGACAGACAGGCAGCCCTCCTTCCCCTCCTGCTCGCCCTCGGTCTCGATTATCTCAGGGTTCACAAGCTCGATGATCTGCTCCTCAGGGGACAGGTCCTCCCTGTTCGTGTCCATGACTAACACCGCCCGGCGCAGCACGCCCACCTGTGGCGCGGCGAGGCCCACGCCGTCGGCGTCAAGCAGCGTATCCCTCATATCGTCCAAAAGTACATGTAGCCTTCTGTTGAAGTCCGTGACCGGGCGGCAGTGCTTCAGGAGGATGGAGTCGCCCTCCTCACGAATATTTCTCATTGCCATTTAGCGTTTCTCCTTAGTGTTTTATTCAAGCGGGTCGGCGTCGACAAAGACGGTGAGCTTTTTGTTCTCCCTGTCGGAGCAAAAGGCTATGACCACCGCCCGGACGGTGTCCCGCACTGCTTTCGTATTCTCAAAGGTCATGGTGAGCTTGTATCGGTATCTGTTGTTCACCTTGGTAACACCCGCCGGGGCGGGGCCAAGGACCGACGCGCCGTACTCTGGCGGCAGGGCGCCGCGCAGCATACCCATAAGTCTTACGCACCCACGGAGCACCATGCCCTCGTCAAGTCCGGTGACTGTCACGCAGAGCATATCCCTGTAAGGCGGCACGCCGCGAAGCTTGCGCATACCCATCTCGCTTGTGTAAAAGCCCATGTAGTCCTGCCGGGATGCGAGCCCCAGCACATAGTTGTCCGGGGTGAAGGTCTGGAGTATCGCCCGCCCGGCCTTCTCTCCCCTCCCGGAGCGCCCAACGACCTGGGTTATCATTGAAAAGGTCCGCTCGTGGGCGCGGAAATCTCCGGCGTAAAGAGACTGGTCGGCGGAGATAACGGCAGCCAGGGTGACGTTTGCAAAGTCAAGGCCCTTAGTGACCATCTGAGTGCCCAGGAGTATCGGCACCCGGTCATTTTTAAATTTGTTCAGAAGCTTCTGATGGGACCCGGCCTTCGCTACTGTGTCGGTATCCATGCGGACGATCCCGACGCCGGGAAAAAGCTCCCCCAGCTCCTCCTCCAGCCTCTGGGTCCCGACGCCGACGAATTTGAGCTTCCCGCCGCAGTCCGGGCACTCCTCAGGCACGGCCTCGGACCAGCCGCAGTAGTGGCACCGAAGGCGCTTTCCCACGGAGTGGTAGGTCATGGAGACAGAGCAGTTTTTGCACCTGAAGGTGTAACCGCACTCACCGCACATCACAAGTCCCGACGCCCCCCGGCGGTTTAGAAAGAGTATGGACTGCTCGCCGTTCTCAAGGTTCTTCTCAAGCTCCTCGCGGAGCACGCTGCTGACGGAGCTGCCGTTGCCGGATTTAAGCTCCGAACGCATATCCACGACAATGACCTCGGGAAGCGGCTGTGAGTTGTAGCGGTTATTAATAGTGAAAAGCTTATATTTCCCCGTCTCGGCGGCGTACATGCTCTCAACACTGGGAGTGGCGGAGCCGAGCACAAGGACGGCGTTTGAGTGGACACACCTGTATTTCGCGACCTCCCGGGCATGATACCTAGGGGCGTTTTCCGATTTGTATGTGTGCTCCTGCTCCTCATCGATTACGATGAGGCCCAGGTCCTCCAGCGGCGCGAACACCGCGGAGCGGGTGCCGATGACCACCTTTACGTCCCCCCGGCGTATGCGCTTCCACTCGTCATACCTCTCCCCCATGGTGAGGGATGAGTGCAGTACGGCGATGTCCTCACCGAACCGGGAGGAGAATATGTCCATAAGCTGCGGCGTCAGGGCTATCTCCGGGACCATCACAAGGGCAGTCCTGCCGCGGGACAGCGCCTCCTCGCACAGCTTAATATATACGCTTGTCTTGCCGCTGCCTGTCACGCCGTAAAGGAGCGCCGCCGCGGCCTTCCCGGAGTCCATCAGCTCCCTTATGCCGTCGAAGGCCGTCTGCTGCTCCCCAGTCAGGGTGATGGGGCTTGCCTGCTGCCCCGGGGAGAACAGGGGGCGGCGGTAGACCTCACGGCTCTCGACCCGGATCATCCCCTGCTTTTCAAGGGCCTTGAACACCTGAGCTCCGGCATCGGTGAAGGCGGAAATGTCGCTGAGCGCCGCCTCGCCCACCTCACACAGAAGCTCCAGCACCTGGCACTGCCTCGGCGCGCTCATCCTCCGGGTCTTGACTGTCTCCAAAGCCTCCTCGGAGGAGACGGCGAGGGAGACAAATTTCTGGACCTTGTCCCCCACCCGCTGGCGGTCGCCGGAGTACCACATCCCGGCGGGGAGCATCACCCGGGCCGCCTCATACAATGTGCAGAAAAACCTCTCCCTCATCCAGAGGGCGAGCTTCAGCTGGTCCCGGGTAAAAACGGGCTCCTGGTCAAGTACGGACTCCACACATTTGAGCTCCGTCCGAACAGATTCCTCCGTCAGCGCGAGGACTATTCCCTCGCTGCGCTTGTTTCCCCGCCCGAAGGGGACGGATACGCGCACCCCCGGGACGACCCTGCCGCAAAGCTCCTCCGGGATGAGGTAGGAATAGGGCCTGTCAATGGAATAAACTGCTGCGGAAACCGCGATCATGGCGATATTCCTGCTCAATTAAGCCCCCCCTCTCGCCAAACGCGGGGGCTCACAGCTCCGCCGTAAGCTTTCCCTCGGCTATCTCGTTGATGGCCATGGAGACGGGCTTTTCATTGAGATGGATAGAGTGTTCCTCCGCGTCGGCGGAGATCTCCCTTGCCCTCTTGGCGATAACGTTCACAAGAAGGTAACGGCTGTTGCTGACGTTCTTAAGAAGGTCAGGCATTGTGGGATAGAGCATCATAGCTGATATTTCTTCCTTTCCAAGCTGCGCTTTACGCGCTTTTTATTATATTCAAAAGCTCCCCGGCGGCGCGGAGGTAGTCGTCGTTGACCACCACATGGTCATATTTTTCCGCCTCGCGGAGCTCTGCTTTCGCTGTCTCAAGTCTGAGGGCGATTTTCTCCTCGCTGTCCGTGCCGCGCCCGCGAAGCCGCCGCTCCAGCTCCTCAAGGCTCGGCGGGGCTATGAAAACGGACACCGCCTCCGGCATACGCGCCTTGACCTGCCGGGCGCCCTGGACCTCAATATCCATGACCACGTCTACGCCCTCGTCAAGCTTCTCCTCCACAGGCGCGCGGGGCGTACCGTAGGAGCACCTGGCGTAGCGGGCGTGCTCAAGAAACTCGTCCGCCTCCACCATGGAGTCAAACCGCTCCTCGGTGATGAAGAAGTACTCCACGCCGTCGGTCTCGCCCGGGCGGGGCGAGCGCGTGGTTGCGGAGACTGAGAAGTACATCCCCGGCCTTGCCTTGAAAACCTCCTTAAGGACGGTGCTCTTTCCGGAGCCGGAGGGTCCGGATACTATAAAGACGTGACCTCTATCACTCATTTTCAAGCTCCTCCTCGGCCTCGTCCTCCCTGTCGGCCTTCCCGGTCATGCGCCCGGAGACGGTCTCCGGCTGGAGGGCTGACAGCACCACATGACCGCTGTCGCAGACTATCACGGCCTTAGTCTTGCGCCCGTAGGTGGCGTCGATGAGCGCGCCGCGCTCCCGGGCGTCGGTGATAATGCGTTTTATCGGCGCGGAATCAGGGCTCACCACGGCGATTATCCTCGCCACAGAGACCATGTTCCCGAACCCTATGTTGACAAGCCTCATATTATTTACTCCACATTCTGGATCTGCTCCCGGATCTTCTCTATCTCCGCCTTCAGGTCAACAACGATGCGTGCCATTGCAAGGTCGTTGCCCTTGGAGCCTATGGTGTTCGCCTCACGGTTGAACTCCTGAACGAGGAAGTCCAGCTTTCTGCCCACGGGCTCGGAGCTCTTCAGCATATCTCTGAGCTGTGAGACGTGGCTTCTCAGCCTCACCGTCTCCTCCGCCACGGCGACCTTGTCCGCGAAGATCGCGGCCTCGGTCAAAAGCCTGCCCTCGTCAACACTTATGCCCTCCAGCGTCTCGCGAAGGCGCGCCTCAAGCTTTTCGCGGTACTCCGCCACGCTCTGCGGCGAGCGCTCCTCCGCAAGCCCAACAAGGCGCTCCACTTCGTCGGCGCGGGAGGATATGTCCTCATAGAGCTTCTCGCCCTCGCGCACGCGCATGGAGTCAAAGTCCCTGAGGGCGCTGTCAAGTATGAGCTCTATGTCCTCGCCAAGCTTCTTTATGTCAGTCTCGGCCTTTGTGACGGCGAGAACGTCCTGCATTTTGGCAAGGGAACAGGCCGTGATGTCGTTCTCTATCCCGTAGCGCCCGGCAAGAGCTGTCAGCGCCGCCATGTATGCGTCAGCCACCGGCTCGTTCACAGCTATTACCACGTCGTCGGCGCGGGAGGCGTCGATGGTGATGTATACGTCCACCTTTCCCCGGGAGATGCTCCGCTGGACCCGGGCCTTAATGGCGTCCTCAAGGCAGGTGTAAACCCTTGGGATGCGCACGGAGCAGTCGAGGTATCTGTTGTTGACGCTCCTGAGCTCCACGGTTATGTCCAGCTTATCTGAGGAGCCCTTTGCCATACCGTAGCCGGTCATGCTCTTTATCATATGTTTACCGCCTCATTTATTTATTTTGGGGTGTATAACGGATGTGTAAAAAACTATTGCCCTTGTGACTGCTATGTCAAAAATTATGAACACCACGTTTCCCAGAAGGTAGAGCACCGGGATGAGCTTTCCTGTCCAGGAGATGCCGAAAAACGTGACGCGGATAAAAAGAATACAAAGTGTAAGACCGAGATTGAAAAACACGATCTTCGGGATCAGGTTCAAGGGCCACTTGAGCTTCTCCGACAGGGCCTTCACCACGGGGTATGGGCCGAAAAATACGACATAGAGTATCTTCAGCGTCTCTGACGGTACCAGCAGCAGGCCAAGTATCGCCGTCGCCGCGGCGACCAGGGCGCCGCCCACAACTCCAAGCTCCACCACCGCCGCCACGCCGAAGAGGCTCGCTATCCCGAGAAAGCCCAGCTGCCCCGTGGGCAGGACGGATCCCAAAAGCATAAACACCGTTGAAAAGGCGGTGAGCACCGCCGCCACGGCTGTCTTACGAGCTTTTTTGTTTCTCATGATCTCAACGGCAGCCTCCGCACATCATATTGGCGCACATCATCGCCGTACACATATCGCACATATCAAATCCGCCCGCCGCCGGAGGGCCGTAGCCTGTCTGGCGGTATGGGCTGCTGGTGGACGAGACGGCACTCAGCGCCTGGCGGTACTCCCCGTTATACGGGTCCATGCTCACCGCCCGCTGGAAAAATGACCTTGCGTCGTCCAGCCAGCCCTTCTGGTAGGAGACCATGCCGTTTAAGAAGTACCACTCCGCGTCGCGGTTCGGACACTCCTCCAAAAGCCTCTCGGCGTACTGGAGATTGCCTGACTGTATCGCCTGGCGTATCTGCCCGTAGCTGGACCCGTCCTGATACCCCCCTCCGGAGTACCCGGAATAGCCCCCGGAGCCTCTCGAGGAGCTTCCGGAGCCGCCGCGGCGTGATTTGGTGATGATGTCGTAAGCCTCGTTGATCTCCTTCATCTTCTCCTGGGCCAGGTCCGCAAGGGGGTTGTCAACGTAGTTGTCCGGATGGTATTTCTTCGCCAGGTCCCTGTACGCCTTTTTTACCTCCTCATCGGAGGCATTCGGGCTCACTCCAAGAACTTTGTAAGGGTCGCTCATGCTTCACTCTCCCCTCCGCCCGGGCGGACCGGGCTCTTTGGAAGTCCACGCATCACCGTCTTGTATGTGCCGTCAAGGACGGCGCGTATCATGTCGGGTATGCCGAGGTACAAAATATTTTCCGTAACAGGCGTCCAGTAGCTCCGGGGCATCAGATCAAAGGCCGCCGCGGCGAGTCTCGCCGAGCCCATGAGCGTCTCCAGAAGCTCCTCCTTCTGCTCGTCGGAAAGCCTGTCCGAGTCAAGAGAATACCTGGACGCCACGGGGTTGTAGCTGCCGCTTTTTCTGTCGTCGCCGAGGTCGTAGACGGCGTCGGCGATGTAGATGATCCTCCCCACATGGTAGAGGACCTGCTCCAGCGCCCTGCGGGAGCTCTCCTCCGCGGCGCCGGACGCCGACGCAAGGAGCGACGCGAACCTGTCCGCCGTCTTGTCAAGGCTTTGAGAGTTTTCCGCCTCGAGCTTTGACAGCTCGCCGAGCCTTTCGCGTACGGACGCATCAAACCCGGGGTGCCTCTCACCCGCGCGCTTATAAGCCCTTCGCATAAGGGCAGCTAAGGCCTTTCCCGGGAGCTTTCCAAGCCCTCTTGCGTCGGTGGCTGAATCCCGCGCTTTCCAGTAGGCGAGGATGACGCTGTATCCCGCTGCGGTGGTCAGAGGAGCACAGCTCCGGCAGACGCACCTTTTTCGGCAAAAGCCCGGGACACACCTGCGCATCTCATAGCCGCAGTCCTCCCTCTCTCCCCACAGGAGCATGGCGAGGAATACAAAATCATAGTTAAGTATAGCCTGCCCGGCAAGTCCGTATTCCCGCCCCAGCTCATGGCAGAGTCCGCAGTATGCCGCCCGAAAGCGCTCCAGCTCCCGGACCTTGAGCTCCGGAACAAGGGGCCTCACAAATCCGAACATCAGCTGACTCTCACGTTGACGGTGTACTGCCCGACAGCCTCCACATCGCGGAAGCCGTCCACATACACCTTGGCGGGCACCGGGAAGGTTCCGGGACCGGATACCTCCGTCAGGTCAGCGACGATGCGTATGCTCTCCGCCGTGACCTGGTCAAGGCTCAGCTCCTGCCCGCGCAGGACAATATCAAGGCTCTGGGTGATTATCTCCTCCACCGTCAGATTATCCGCCAGATTCCGGTAGGATATGTTCGCGGCGGATATGCGGCGTGTCTCCACATTTAAAACATCGATTGTCACCGTCGCGTTCGTGACGCCGCTCAGGTTCGTGGTGTCATTCGGTATCCGTATCTGATATGTGTTCTCATAGGAGAGTATCACGTTGAGCAGGTCAACCGTACCGAGGTTTATCTCATTTACCGACTCCAGCACCTCCGGGTCACCGGCGAGCTTGACGGACCTGGGTTCAATATTGATGCTTACGTTCGCGTCGGTGGCTGTGGCGCGCTCTATGAGGTCTATCTTCAGGGCCACATTCTTGACCAGCTGCACAGACTGGGTGATGATTGCGGAGCTGGCGTTCACGAATTTAAGGCCCATGGCGTCCATGTCCAGCTCCGCGCCGTCCTCTCCCAGCAGCTTTATGGGTCTCTCGTCAGAGGTCGTCTTTGAGAGGTCCGGGAGGTTGTTGAGCGTAACCGTGGCCCTGTCGATGAGGGCTATTGCGGCTTCGGTGCCGGAGACATCCACTGAGCTCCTTGAGAGCGTCAGCTCCCCGGCGATGTAGTTTTCGGCGATGCCGCCCTCAAAAACAGGCTGGATAGGTATGGTCTCCGTCACAAGCCGCTCCACCGTTACCTCAATGGCGTGCTTTGAGGCGCTGACCTGTGTTATGTTGCTGTTTGGGGAGTCAAATTCAAGCTCATACTCCAGGGCGTGCGTCCCGGTGGGGGCGGTGTACTGTGTCAGCACATCCGTCAGGTCCACCACAGCCCGGACGTTGGTGTTGGTGAGCTTTGAGACATCCTTGTACCGTCCGTTGAAGGTAACGGAGATCTCCGTTACCTCTCTGGCAGTGACGATAAGGTTGCTCTCCTCAAGAAAGTCCTCGCCGCTGAACACCACCGGGACCCTCGTTACCGTCCAGTCCCTTGTGGGGTTGAGGTCCCTTGTGACATACAGCCACAGTGAAACGGAAACGAACACGGAGATGATAAAATATCCGACCTTGATGCCGCCGCTCTTTTTGTTGTTTTCCATCAAAGATCACCCGCCTTGCCGGACTTGTCCGAATTGGAACCGCGACGGCGCTTAAGCCTTGCGAAAAGTCCCTTTTTCTCCTGCTCCTGTGGCATCAGTTCCATTCTCAGGAGCTTTTCAAAGGTATCCGGCGAAAGGCCGCGCTTGATTATTCCCTCGATGGCAACCGAAATATCGCCTGTCTCCTCGGAGACTATGACGACCACCGCGTCGCTGCGCTCGCTCATACCTATGCCGGCCCTGTGGCGCATACCCAGGTCCCGGCTGATGTTGGAGTTGCCCGACAGGGGCAGCATACACGCCGCGCCGGCGATTCGCCCGTTTCTTATGATGACCGCGCCGTCATGCAGCGGCGCTTTGTCGAAGAACAGGTTTTTTAAGAGCTCCGCCGCCGGGGATGCGTCAACTATCGTCCCGGTCTTTATGTAGGATTCCAGGTTCGTCGCGCGCTCAAAGACCATCAGCGCCCCGGTCCGGGACTTTGACATATCCGCGCAGGCGAGGACCGTCTGGGTAATGGCGGTCTCGATGCTCTTTGTCTTGACCGGGTGTCCGAAAATATCCTTTATGCTGCCGCCGACCTGCTCCAATATGCGGCGGATCTCCGGCTGGAACAGGACGATTATAATGATTATCCCCATCTCAAAGGCATTTCCGAGAAGGAAGGACACCACAGGCAGCTCGACCACCGTCGTGAGCAGCATCACCGCCAGAAGGATGAGTATGCCTTTCACAACGTTCATCGAGTTTGTCTTTGAGAAGAAGGTTATGAGCTTATATACAAGGAACGTGACGATAGCCATATCCAGAATGTCGGACACGCCGACGGCCTGTATGACGTTTTTCAGCATATTCCAGAGCTCGTTTATTCTATCCATAGCCATACCGCTTTCTAAGGTGATTTGGACACTGTAAGCTAAATATATATTATAGCACCACGCCGTATTTTTGGCAATGAATATTTTATTAACTCGCCTTATACTGTTGTTTGGTCAGCAACATTCGCCATATTTTATTTGATAAATCCAAAAAAACGCGGGGCTCAGCGGCCCCGCGAGAGCTTTTCAACGGCTGCGGCAAAGGCATCCGCCTCCTCGGCTGTGCTGAAGGCGGAGAAGCTCGCCCTCACTGTCCCCCGCCTTATTGTTCCCACAGTGGCGTGGGCCAGAGGCGAGCAGTGGAGCCCCGCCCTCACGGCAAAGCCCATCCCGTCGAGTCTCTCCCCCGCCTCCTCCGGCGTCATTGAGTCGAGGTCGAAGGACAGCACCCCCGCCTGGGCCTGCGCGTCATCGGAGGTGAACACCCGGACTCCGGGTATTGCGGCGAGGCTTTTGGCGAGGCGCCTTGTGAGAAGGCGCTCATGGGCGGCGATGCTCCCGACGCCCCTCCGAAGGACAAAATCAAGCCCCTCCGCAAGCCCGGCGGCGCCGGGAATGTTGTGGGTTCCGGCCTCCAGCCTATCCGGCAGGAACATCGGCATATCCGGGCTGCGTGACTCGCTTCCGCTGCCGCCAAAGAGAACGGGCGACGCCCGGCCGGAGGCTATGAGCAGTCCGGTCCCCTGGGGACCGTAAAGACCCTTGTGCCCGGGCATGGCGATAAAGTCCGCGCCGAGTGCCCCGGCGTCAACCTCCAGCGCCCCGGCGGACTGGGAGGCGTCCACGATGAACGGCACGCCCCTCTCCCGGCAGAGCCTGCCGATTTCGTACACAGGCAGTATAAATCCGAACACATTTGATACATGGGTGCATATTACCGCGTCGGTTTTCCCGTCAACAGCCCTTTCAAAGGCGGCAATAGCCGCGTCCCTGTCAAAGACGGGGCTGCCCGCTGCCGTCACCTCCGCGCCGAGGGCGTGGAGCGGGCGCACGACAGAGTTGTGCTCGTAGCCGCTTATCACCACCCGCGAGCCCGGGCCGACAAGTGAGCGGATGGCGATGTTAAGCCCGTGGGTAGCGTTGAAGGTCACAGCCACGCGCTCCATATTGTCAACATTGAAAAGCCTCGCCGCCCTCTCGCGGCATTTGTACAGCACCTCCGCCGCCGCCATGGCGGGCGCGTGACCGCCCCTTCCGGGGCTGGCGCAGGTCCGCATGGCGCGCACCATAGCCGCCTCAACGCTCCGTGGCTTTTGAAGCGTTGTCGCGGCGTTATCAAGGTAGATCAACGCTTGACCTCCTCAAAGCCCCCGGCGGGAAGGCGCCTGAATATGCGCTTCGGCGTCAGCATCGCGGCGTCAAGGGCGCCAAGGGCAGTCTCCAGCGCTCCCGCGGCGATCCTGACGGCGTAGCCGCAGCCCTCCCGGGACATATTCTGGGGGGTGCGGACGATCATATTCCTTATTCTCGCCGCGCTCAGGGTCCTTGACGCACTCTGGGCGAAGGTCAGCGACCGGCAAGTGAGATAGACTTCCATAAAAATCCTCCCGGATGTAAGCTGACCGCTCAAGGCGGTCACAACATACTATGCCGGGAGTTCGGAAAAGTTTATAGGTTTTTTGCTTTTGGGGCTGTCTCCTCCAGCAGCACCACCGCGTGGGCCGCGATGCCCCGGGTGCTCACCTCACCGAGCCCCTCCTCGGTAGTCGCCTTCACATTGACCCGGTCCGCCGTGACACCCATGTGCTCCGCAAGAGTACGGGACATTTCAAGGGTAAAGCGGGAGAGCTTCGGCGCCTGGGCGATGATGGTTATGTCCGCGTTGCCCACCCGCAGGCCCCTTGTCCGCAGAAGCTCCATGACATCATCGAGAAGCCTGAGGCTGCTGGCGCCGAGGAATCTGTCGTCGCTGTCGGGAAAGAGCTTCCCTATGTCCCCTATCCCCGCCGCGCCCAGCAGCGCGTCCATAAGTGCGTGTACCGCCGCGTCGGCGTCAGAGTGACCAAGGAGCCCCAGCTCATACGGGATATGTACGCCTCCGAGGATAAGCTCTCTGTCCGGGACAAGCCTGTGTACGTCGTACCCGTGGCCAATCCTCATAGCGCGCTCCTTGAGGCCAGGATCGCCTCGGCAAGGGCAAAGTCCATGGGCCGGGTGAGCTTTATATTCTCCGGCGAGCCCTCGCTCAGCGCGGGCTTTACGCCGATGACCTCTACCGCGCCACAGTCGTCGGTGACCTCCAGCCCCTTGACGCTGGCGTTATGCAGCGCGGCCTTCAGTATATCTGCCGAGAAAACCTGGGGCGTCTGGACTGCAAAAAGCTTTTTCCTGTCGGGAGTTTCCACTGCAAAGCCGTTCTCCGACACCTTGACCGTGTCGCTCACAGGCACTGCCGGGCAGGCGGCATTATATTTGTACGCCTTTGAGAAGACGTCCCTCAGGACCTCCGGCGTGACAAGCGGCCTTGCGCCGTCGTGGACGGCGATGAATTCCGCCGCCGGGTCCGCCTCCTGAACGCCGATAAGCACGCTTTCCAGCCTGCTGGCGCCCCCGGCGAGGAGCTTTGTCGCCTTTGTTATCTCAAACTCCGCGCACAGGTCGGCGGCGGGGACAATGGACTCCTCCCTTGTCACAATGATTATCTCATGGATGTTTTCGCACTCCTGGAGCACCCTCAGGGTCCTTGCCAGCACCGGGAGGCCGCCAAGCTCCATAAACAGCTTGTCCTCCCCGCCCATGCGCTCCGAGGAGCCCGCGGCGGCTACCACCGCGGTGCAGAACGGATGGTCGTTCCATGTCACTGCCCTTTTAAAAAGCTTTGCTATGATCTTCTTTGCGCCCATAGGCTCACCCCTTGACAGTATATTACCAAAGGTCTGAAAAAAGCGGCAGCTTTTGCTGCCGCTTCAGCTTGTCAAAAACTCAGATTCAATATTTTTCCCGGCGACATGCGCGTCGGAAAAAATACCTTTTGCCGCCCAAGTGCCGCCTACGGCGGCGCGCAGGGCGACAGCAGGGTAATTTTCACTGAATTTCGCAAAATTCGGTGAAAATTACCCGCACGTTCCCCTCTGTTGAAAAAGCTCTTCAGGCTTTTTCAACAGTTTAAGCGGCAGCTTTTGCTGCCGCTTTTTTAATTTCACTGATCACTCGTCCTCGCTGGGGAGATCCTCGGGCGCGGGGGGATTCTCGGTGTCATAGACGACGACAGGGGTGTCATCCTCGTCCTCGGGCTCCTCCTCCACGGGCTGGGCCTTGGGGGCCGGGGTCTCGGACAGGGCCCTGATGGACAGGGACACCTTCTTGTTGTCGTTGTCGATGTTGATTATCTTGGCGTCGACTACATCGCCCTCGCTGAGCACGTCGTCGGGCTTGCCGATGCGGCGGTCCGCGATCTGGGAGATATGGATGAGTCCGTCAACACCGGGCACGATCTCGGCAAAGGCGCCGAAAGTCATGAGCTTCACAATGCGGACCCTGGTAACGGAGCCGACCGCAAAGCTGGTGGTGAACTTGACCCAGGGGTTCTCGTTGGGATCCTTATAGCCGAGGGAGATCTTCTTTGTCTCCTTGTCGAAGGATATGACATAGACATCCACCTCATCGCCCACGGAGAGGACCTCAGAGGGCTGATGGATGCGCTTCCAGCTCAGCTCAGACACATGGACCATGCCGTCCACGCCGCCGATGTCCACAAAGGCGCCGTAGCTCGTAAGGGACTTGACGACACCGTGATAGTGCTTGCCGACCTCGATCTCGTTCCATGTGGCCTCGGCCTTGGAGCGGCGCTCACTGACGATAACGTCACGGATGGAGCCCACAACGCGCTTGCGGGGCTGGTTGACCTCACGGATGATGAGCCGGACCTTTTTCTTGAGAAGCTCTGTCATCGGGGCGTCCTTGGGCAGGCCGGACTGGGAGGCGGGCACAAAGACACGGATGCCCTTGACGTTGACAACAATGCCGCCCTTGTTCTCCTCGACCACGGTGCCCTCCACCACGGCGCGGGAATTTCTCGCCTCAACTATGCTGTCCCAGTTCTTCACGCTGTCAAGGCGCTTCTTGGAGAGCATGACCGTGCCCTCAACGTCGTTGACGCGCATGACATATGCCTCGATCTCATCGCCCACATGGATGACATCGGCGACATTGACGCCGGGCTCATCGGTGAACTCAGAGATGGGGATATATCCGGACTGCTTAGTACCAAGATCTACGGATATTTCGGTCTGTGTGACAGAGGCTATCACGCCCTTGACCTTCTCACCCGTATGTAAGGTCTTGATAGAACGCTCAAGCAGCTCCTCGAAAGAGGCCTCGGCCTCGGGGACCTCGGTCTTGACCTGCTCCTCCTGCGTCGGCTGCTCCGCCGCCGGCTCCGCGCTGACCTCAGTGGTCTCCACGGTCTTCTCTTCGACGGCCTGGGCCGCCGTGTTTTCTTCGACTGTCTCCACAGTCTTGATCTCGTCACTCATCTTCCTGTTGACCTCCTTAATTATCCACTCTGGTGTGGAGGCGCCGGCAGTGATACCTACCGTCACAGCCCCGCGAAGCTCCGCCGGATCGAGCTGGCTGGCGTTCTCAATGAGGACGACCTTCCCGCAGCACTCCCGGCAGACAGCCGCGAGCTTTGAGGTGTTCGCACTGTTCCGTCCGCCTATTACGATCATCGCGTCGCTCCGCGAGGCGATTTCCCGCGCCTCACGCTGACGATTTGATGTCGTACCGCATATTGTATCAAATATTTCGCAGTTTGTACACTGTTTTTTTAGAATTTTAACACTATTTTCAAAATTTTTTTGCTCCCCGGTAGTCTGAGAGACTACCGTAAGCGGTTTTGAGGCCATTCCGGGCTCCTCACGAAGCCATTTTTCCGTTTCCTCCGGGTTTTCGAGGACCACGCTCTCCCCGCAGAACCCGCGCACTGCCGCGACCTCCGGGTGATGGCGCTCGCCAATTATCACCACGACCCGCCCCTCCCGGGACTTCTCCTCCACCAGACGGTGGATCTTCTCCACATCCGGGCAGGTGGCGTCGATGATCGGACAGCCAAGCCTTGAGAGCTCCTCGTAGACGCTTCTGCCCACTCCGTGGCTGCGGATTATCACCGGCTCCCCGGGCTTAAGCTCAGATACGTCGTTTACCGTCCGCACTCCACGGCTCTCAAGCATTTTCACCACGTCGGCGTTGTGTATGAGGGGACCCAGGCAGGCGCAGTGACCGAATTTTTCGGCGGCTTCCTCCGCCAGACGCACGGCGCGCCTCACGCCGAAGCAAAATCCTGCGGTCCTTGCGTTCACAAGCTCCATGCCGTCACGCACCTTCCCTCACCATGACAGTTTCCCCGAGTCTCGCTATTTTATCCATCAGCTCGTCGGCAATTTGCTCCAGATCCTCCCTGGACAGCCTCCGGGACCTGTCAAGCAGTATGGGCTTGCCCACAACGATGATATTGCGGCGGAAGAATCTCTTCCGGCGGGGTATGTACATCGGGATTATAGGCGCACCCGATTTTTCGGCGAGCCTCACCGCCCCGGCCTTGGGGCTGACCTCGCCGTCGGCGTGGGTCCTCGTGCCCTCGGGGAAGATGCCAAGCTTCTTCTCCTCCTTCAAAACTCTGAGCGCGCACTTTATGGCGTTGAGGTCCGCAGCCTCCCGGTTCACAGGGAATGTGCCGATGCCCTTTAAAAGCCAGCCCAGGGGCTTTATCTTAAAAAGCTCCTGCTTCGCCATAAGGCAAAGGTGGTACTTGACAGGCACGGCGAAGGCCATATAAAAGGGGTCGTCAAAGCTCGTGTGGTTGGCGCAGACGACCGCGGCGCCGTCCGGTATGTTCTCCCTGCCGATTATCTTGTAGGGCTTGAAAATCCCGTAAAAGGCCATCACAATGGCGCGGAGGACCCTGTAAAGAAAAAATTTCCAGTCCATATTACCTGCGTACCTCGATAATATCCCGGATTATCTCAAAGCTCTCGTTAAGACCGTGCTCGGTGGTGTCAACTATGACGGCGTCCTCTGCAGGTCTCAGCGGCGCAATGGGTCTTGAGGAGTCGTTTCTGTCCCGGAGCTCAATATCCCGGAGGACGGTGTCAAAGTCGGTTTCAACGCCCTTTTCCCTGAGCTCCCGGAAGCGGCGGCGGGCGCGCTCCATTGCGGAGGCCGTGAGGAATATCTTCAACCTCGCGTTGGGCAGCACCACCGTGCCGATGTCCCTGCCGTCCATAATGACGTCGTACCTCTCCGCCAGAGAGCGCTGGGTGTCCAGCAGAAACGCCCTCACCGAGGGGATGGCGGAGACATCCGACGCCGCCATGGAGACCTCCGGCAGGCGTATGTCGCCGGAAACATCCTCGCCGTTGAGGTACATCCTCTGCACGCCTTCGGAGTCGTAGCCGAGCTCCACGTTGATTTTGGGGAGAAGCGCCGTCACGGCGTCAGCGTCCTTCGGGTCCGCGCCGCTGCGAAGGACATACAGCCCCACCGTGCGGTACAGCGCCCCCGTATCCACATAAATAAAGCCGAAGTGCTTTGCGGTCATCCTCGCCAGGGTAGATTTTCCCGCGCCGGAGGGGCCGTCTATTGCGACAGCAATGTGGCTCATTGTTTACTCACTTTCCTTTCCCACGCTCATACCGGCGCGGTGCCCGGTGGACCAGGCTATCTGGAGGTTGAAGCCCCCTGTGTAGCCGTCCACATCCAGCACCTCTCCGGCAAAATATAAGCCGGGAAGCAGCTTTGACTCCATGGTCCTCGGGTCCACCTCTTTTACGTCCACGCCGCCGGAGGTGACTATCGCCTCCTCCACCGGGCGCGGGCATTTGACGTGGACCGGAAAGGCTTTGAAAAGCTCCACAAGTCCAAGGCGCTGCTCCCTTGTAACCGAATTTACCTTAGTATCCCCGGGTATGCCCGAGAGCTCCACCAGGACCGGGATCATGCTCCGTCCCGCCAGGTCCTGAAGGGCGTTCTCAAAGTCCCTGTTTTTGTACTTCTCAAAATCCCTGAGTATCCGCCTGTCAAGAGCCTGCCTGTCCAGGGCGGGCTTTAAGTCGATATACATGGTGTAGCTGTTATTGTCAAAATCCCGCATATGCGCCGAGGCGGACAGCACCAGCGGACCCGAGACGCCAAAGTGGGTAAAAAGCATCTCGCCAAAATCCTCAAATACGCGCTTTCCACCGCTGTCGACGACCCGAAGGGATACGTTTCTCGGTGAAAAACCCGCCATCCTCCCGCAGTAGTCGTCCGTGGACTCCAGCGGCACCAGCGACGCCCGGGGCTTTACTATCCTGTGTCCCACTGCGGAGGCCATCCTGTACCCGTCCCCGTCGGAGCCTGTGACGGGGTAGCTCAGCCCACCGGTCGCCAGAATCACGCTCCGGGCGTAATAATCACCCCGGTCTGTGCTGACGCCGGAGGCTCGTCCTTCGTCGGTGATGATCCCCACGGCTCTCGAGCGGACAAGCTCCGCGCCGCTGTCTTGAGCAAAGCGCCGGAGGGCGTCCACCACGTCGGCGGCTCTGTCGGACACGGGGAAGACCCTCTTCCCACGCTCGACCTTCAGGGGCACGCCCAGAGATTCAAACAGCTCCATGACCTTCTGGGGCGGAAAATCGCTCAGTGCGCTGTACATGAATTTCCCGTTGCCGGGGATGTTCGACACCGCCTCCCGCAGGGAGCAGAAATTCGTGAGGTTGCATCTGCCCTTGCCGGTGATACCGAGCTTTCGCGCCGTGTGGTCGGTTTTCTCAAGGACCGTGACCGAAAGGCCCCTACCGGCGGCTGTCCCTGCCGCCATGAGCCCCGCGGCCCCGGCGCCAATGACGATCACGTCACTGATCGTACTTCTCATAGACGTCAAATTCTGTCCAGATGCTCTCAAGCCTGGCAAAGGTCCCCTGAAGGTCCTCCTCGGACCTCTCCGCCACAGCGACCACCAGGGCGTTAATCAGGCTCAGCGGCGCAACCAGTGAGTCGAGGAAGGACACCATGTCGCTGCGGGCATAGAGCTTTATATCCGCAAGCTGGGCAACCAGGCTTGTCTCGGAGTCGGTTATTCCGACCACCTTCGCGCCCTTGTCCCGGGCATAGCGCATCGCCATGATGGTCCTGCGGGAGTAGCGCGGGAAGGAAATCGCCACGAGCACATCCCCCTCCCTGATGTGGAGGATCTGCTCGTATATCTCGGAAAAGGCGTTCTGGGATATGACCCGCACATCCGGAAAGAGCTGATTTAAGTAAAACCCCATGAAGTTGGAGAGCACGGCGGAGGACCGCACCCCGACGATGTATATGGTGTTAGCGCGGCTAATGGCGGCAGCGGCCCTTGAAAACTCCTCGTGGTCAAGCTTTTCCAGCGTATGGCGGATCTTTGACATGTCGGAGTTGAGCACGGCCTCGGGTATGTTGGGCCCGGTGATCATGTCCTTCGCCACCTCTATGCGCTGGACGGTGGTGAGGCGGTTTTTCACCAGCTCCTGCATCGCCCGGCGCATCTCCGGGTAGCCCTCATATCCCAGGTCCGCCGCAAAGCGCACCACGGTGGACTCAGACACCCCGGCGGCGGTGCCGAGGCGTCCCGCTGTCATGAACGCCGCCTTGTCGTAGTTGTCGAGAATATATTCCGAAATTCGGCGCTGGCCCTTGGAGAATGTCGGCTCCAGAGCCTTTATCGCCGTCAAAACATCCTTTCCCATCGTAAACACCCTCTTTTTTTCAAAAAATATGTTAAAATTAACAATTAATTATAAGAAGTCTGTAATTATTATAGTAGCTTTTGAACATTTTTCAAGCTTATTTTGAAAAAAATGAATGGCAAATCATCATTTCCTGCAAACGCCGCCGCGAAGTGCAAGAAGCTCCTCCTCCTTAAGCTCCCTCCAGCAGCCCTTTTTGAGCCCGCCGAGCCTGACGCCGCCCTCACTTATACGGGTAAGGCGCTTTACCTCCAGCCCGGCGGCGGCGCACATGCGCCTTATCTGGCGGTTTCGCCCCTCGTGGACGGTGATGTCCAGAGTGTGAAGCTGCCCCGATGACCTTAAAAGCCGGACCTGGGCTCTGCGGAGCTTCACGCCGTCGAGCTCCATTGGCTCTCTCAGGCGGCGGACGCCCTCCTCAATATCTCCCGTCACCAGTACCCGGTAGGTCTTGTCCTTTTCAAATGAAGGATGGGTGAGCAAATTTGCAAGCTCCCCGTCATTCGTCATTATAAGAAGGCCCTCGGAGTTTATGTCGAGCCTCCCCACGGGATAGACCCTCGCGGGCACTTCCCTTACGAGGTCAGCTACGGTTTTTCTGCCCCGCTCGTCGCTCATCGTCGTGACATACCCCACGGGCTTATTTAGCATTATGTAGTACTTTCTCTCAGGAACGGGCAGAGGCGCGCCGTCAAGGGTTATCTCATCCCGCTCGGGGTCAGCTCCGTCCCCGAGCTTAGCCGGAACGCCGTTAACCGCGACCCGGCCCTCGGCGATATATTTCTCCGCCGCCCGGCGGGACATCCCTGCCCGGGCAGCCATTATTTTTTGAAGTCTCTCCATCACTGCCTTCTCCCTGTGCGGCTGCCGACCCCGGCGTTGAAGGCTCCGAGGAGCCCTCTCAGCCTGTCAAGACCCCGGAGCCTCTGGCTCTCATCCCTGGCAACGGTCCCGGTGTAGCAGAGCTCAAGCTCATATACCCTCTCCCCGGCTGTGACCGTCATGCTCCCGGCCCGCTCCCCGGCGGAGACCCCGGCGTAGACGAACTCCGGTGCCGAGATACGGACATCCACCTGCGCGCCCCTGGGGATTAGGATGGAAAGGCTCTCCTTCGGCGCCGCGCCCACATCCGGAGAGGTGCCGGATATTACCGGGATCCTTGCCACCTCCCTGCCGCATACTGCGGCGGTGATGAGCTCCCAGCCCTCAAACCCGGCGTCGTAGAGCCGCGTGTGGTCGGTCCAGTCGTCGGGGTCGCAGAGTGTCACGCAGATAAGCCGCGTCGCGCCCCTCTGGGCGCAGGTCACAAGCGTCCTTCCGGCCTTTTTTGTGTATCCGGTCTTTCCCGCGATCATGCCGTCATAGCTCCACATGAGCTTGTTGTGGTTCGTGTAGGTCCGGCCCCCGAAGGAGATGCTCCTTGTGGAGGCAATCTGGGCAAAGAGCGGGTTTGCCATTGCCTCCGCCATTATCAGGGCGAGATCTCTGGCGGAGGAGTAGTGCCCCTCGGCGTTGAGGCCGTGGGGATTCACAAAATGTGTGTTTTCAAGGCCCAGCTCCCCGGCGCGTCGGTTCATAAGCTCCGCAAAGCCCTCGATAGAGCCGGAGATATGGACGGCAATGCACGCCGCGGCGTCGTTTCCCGACTCAAGCAAAAGACCGTATAGAAGCTCGCGCATCGTGAGCCTGTCACCGGCCTTAAGATACATGGAGGAGCCCTCCACGCCCTCACAGGAGCCGGGAACAATGACCTCCTCCTCGATCGGGCAGCTCTCCAGCGCCACAAGAGCCGTCATGAGCTTTGTGGTGCTGGCAATGAGCATCCTGTCATCGGCGTTTTTCTCGTAGAGAACGGTCTTTGTGGCGGGCTCATAGAGTATTGCCGCCCTGGCGGTGACCTGAATGTCCAGCTCCGCGGCGGCGGCAGAAACGAACAGCGCCGCAAAAACTGAGGCGGCGGCTAATGCCGATACGGTCCTTTTAAGCATAACAAGCCTCCCTCGCGGAAAAATGCCCGCGAAGGATATTATGGCTTGTCTTAAGGCGCTTTATACTTCTCCCCCGCTGCGGTCCGGTTATTCGGCCTTGGTCTCAGTGGTGTCAGCGGCGGCCCTGGCTTCCTTTTTCGCCTTCTGCTTGTCCACTATGGCGACGATCTTGTCTATGAGCTCCGGTGCGGAGTCTATGACCCGGTCTACGGTGTTCGCCGCGGGAGGCTCTATGGTCATGACCCTGACCTGACCTTCCTTTATGACGACAAAGGCGAGGGGATCGATCTTTACCCCGGCGCCGGAGCCGCCGCCAAAGGGGTTGGCTGCGCCGTCCTTCTGGTGCTTTCCGGTGAAATCTGTCCCGCCGGAGGCAAAGCCCATGCTCACCCTTGATACGGGGATAATGGTTATCCCGTCGGGGGTGGTGATGCTCTCACCGATGACTGTGCTGACGTCGGCAATGCCGCGCAGCTTCTCCATCACTGTGCCCATGAGGTCATTGATCGGATGTCTGTCCATTTTTATCCACCTTTCCTTGTTTTATCTGGGCGAGAATGACCTTTACTACGGGCCACACCGCCAGGACAACGTAAATAATTTCCCAGATCGCTATTGTAAGCTGGGCGTCAATATATATTTCCGCCTCGCTTTTTTCAAATGTCACATCCGCGCCCACGTCGTGCTCTTTTATCTTGAATATATTCTCAAAAAGCGGCATCAGGGCGTTCACCCCGGCGCTGGCACAGGCAAAGGTCATGGCGGCGTTATAAGGGTCGTTGGAGGCTACGGTGTAGTGTATCGTCAGCTTGTCTATGGATATTTTTCTCCGAAGCCGCCCCAATAATTCCCCGACGGCGGAGAGAACGGCGGATATGAGCTCCAGCGTCACCTTTATTCCGGAGCCCTTCTCCTCCTCGGGAGTCTCGCCGGACTCCTCCGCCTTTTCCCCCTCGGGCTTCTCCTCCGGCTCAGCCTTTTTCGGCTTTTCCTTTTTGGGCTTTTCCTTTTTGGGCTTTTCCTTTTTGGGTTTTTCCTTCTTCGGCTTTTTCTCCCTGTCCGGGTCTGACGGCAGGAGCTTCAGCCGTATCGGTCCCGCTATCACCTTGAGGCCGAAAACTCCCCCATCCAGCGTGACGCGGGCTCCAACGCGCAGGAGGGCGATGAGCAGGTCGATCAAAAGCGTGACGCCAAGGATAATTAGCGCTGCCTTCACCTTCCCGCAGATGAGAAGGATAATAAAAGCTATAAGGTACAGTAATGTGAACATCGTCCCACCACGCTTTCGTTTTGCAATTTAAAGCATAGGTCAACCTTCCACCAGCTCCTCCATGGAGCGCAGCGCGTCAATGGACTCCTCTATCTTCAGCTGCTCCGGGTCCTCGCCCTTCTTCTGCGGAAGCTCCGGCAGCTCATCAAGGGATGAGATGCCGAAGACCCTGAGGAAATCCGGCGTTGTCCTGAAGAGCGTCGGCCTTCCCGGGGCGTCAAGTGTGCCGCAGGGCTCGATGAGCCCGCGCTCTGTCAAAACTCCCACGGTGTAGCTCGAGTCGGTGCCGCGCAGCTTATCGATATACGCCCTTGTCACGGGCTGGAAGTAGGCGGTTATCGCCAGCACCTCCAGCGCTGTCTGCGTAAGCTTCGGGGGCTTTCTCGTCTCAAGGGCCTGGCGGATAATGTCGCCGTACTCCGGCGCGGAGCAAAGCTGGAGAGCGCCATCCAGACGCACAAGCCTTATGCCGTGCCCGTCCCGTATGAGCTTGTCCGCTATGTTCTTCGCCGCGTCGAGCACAGCCTCCTCCGGCTGCACCAGCACCGCCGACAGGCGCTTTACGCTGACGGCCTCGCCGGAGGCGAATAATATGCCCTCGATCGCGGGCTCTAATTTTTCCAAATCCATACTTTCACCCTGTCGGCTTATCGTCCGGCTCCATTACCGTCATGCCGTCCGCCTCGCCCTCAATAACTATGCTGCCCTCCCGGCAGAGCTCAAGGAGAGCTATAAACGTGGCGACAAGCTCCGTGCGGCTGCCGCACCCCAGAAAAATGTCGCTCAGCATCTCCCGCCCTTTGCCGCGGAGCCTTTCAAGAAGCTCATCGGTCTTCTCTGTGACCGAGTAGACGATCCTCTCCGGGAAGCGAAAGCCGGAGCTGCTTTCAA
Source organism: uncultured Oscillospiraceae bacterium (assembly GCA_947630755.1). Lineage (GTDB taxonomy): Bacteria > Bacillota > Clostridia > Oscillospirales > Oscillospiraceae > RUG626. Next base: position 31,493 of record CANRIU010000007.1, read on the forward strand.
ATATGCTCCCCGCGTCCTCCCGGGAGATGACCCGGACCATGGCGTCAAGAACGTCGCCCTTGTCGTGGATGTATTTGTAGCTCCTGTCAGCGGGGAGGTACTCCGGAGGCTTTACCATTGTCCCGGCGCCCCGGGTGTACATATCGGCAAGCTCCGGCAGGACAGTCCGCAGGCGCTCCATGGCCTCCTTGCCGCGAAGCCTCTCCAGTGACTCAATGAGCTCTTCCAGCTCTCCGGTCTCCTCCCCGGCGGAGAGCAGCACCCGGGCCTTGATGTAAACAAGGTAGGAGGCCATCTGGACAAACTCGCTCGCCACCTCAAGGTCCATGGCCTTCATCCGGTCAAGCCAGGCCAGATACTGGTCCAGAAGCTCCGAGATCCTAATGTCCTGGATCTCTATTTTATTTTTCGCCAAAAGCTGGAGAATAAGCGTCAGCGGCCCCTCAAAATCCTCCATGTCGTCCCGGGTCCGCACCACGCCCTCCAGGCGGAAGGTGGGATTATCCATATGAGCCATCCGTCAATAGATGATTTTTATGCCGAGGCCAAACCCGGCGTCGGCGAGAAAGAAGAGCTTTTCAAAAAGAAAGCTGACAGCCTTTGAAAGCGGTCCCGACAGCACGCCCGTCACAACCAGGACAAGCAGAATGAGCATCCCGTAGCGCTCATACCGCATAAGGTTCCAATATGACCTCTCCGGGATGACGGAGTAGAGCACCTTTGAGCCGTCCAGCGGAGGTATTGGCAGTATGTTGAAAACCGCCAGCGACAGGCTCAGATACGCCGTGCGGTAGACGGTTATGACCACATAGTTCCCCCATCCCCTGTCGCCGAGGAGGGGTACAAGAAGCCCGTAGAGGAAAAGGCACACCGCGGTTATCACCACGTTGCAGGCGGGGCCCGCGGCGGCGGTCAGCGCCATGCCGCCCCTGGGATTTTTGAATTGTCGCATATCCACCGGGACGGGCTTTGCCCAGCCGAACCCGAGGAAGGCCATCATCACAAATCCCATTATGTCAAAGTGCTTAAAGGGGTTGAGGCTCAGCCGCCCCGAATCTCTCGCCGTGGTATCTCCCAGGGCAAGGGCCGCCCAGCCGTGGGCGCACTCATGCAGCGTGATGCAGATGAGCGCGGGTATCGCCGACATTGCGGCGTCTGTCAATATGGACCAGTCGAGATTGCGTAAAATATTAAGCATGATTCCAGTATATCACAAATCCAGAGCGCTTTCAATAGCTATGATAAGCGCTTCCCTGCCCTCGCCTGTCTCGGCGGAGTATCCGATGAGGTCCGTGTCCTGAGAGATGTCCAGCGTCTCCATTATCCTCGTGATGTTTCCGGGGACCTCCGACCTTTTGCACTTGTCCACCTTGTTTGCCACGATTATGAACTGGCACCGGGTCTGCTTGAACCAGTTGACCATGGTGATGTCGTCCCGGGTGGGCTTGTGGCGGGCGTCCACTATCTGTATGCCCAGGGTGATGAGACAGGGCTGGGCGAAATACGACTCCATGAGCCTGCCCCACCTGTCCCGCTCCGCCTTGGAGACGGCGGCGTAGCCGTAGCCGGGAAGGTCCGTGATATATGCCCTCCCGTCCACGAGAAAGTAATTTATCTGGTTCGTCTTGCCCGGCTGTGAGCCGACCCGGGCCAGGTTTTTCCGCTGGGCGAGGGAGTTTATGACTGAGGACTTTCCCACGTTTGACCTGCCAGCGAACACGATCTGCGGCAGCCCGTCACGAATGAAGCCCTCCGGCGAGACGGCGGATTTGATAAACTCTGCCTTTCTGAAGTCCATGGCGTCACCTTCCGTCCCTGATGACAGCCTTTGAGCCTGCTTTTACGGGCTTTACTCCGGTGAGCTTCGGCCTCTCCCCCTCCGGGAAGGCAAGGGCGGCGTCAAGTATATCGTCAAGCCGCGAGGTGGTTATGAAGCTGAGGCTGCGCCTCACCGTCTGGTCTATCTCCTCCAGGTCCGGCAGGTTGTCCTCCGGGATTATCACCGTCCTGATGCCGAAGCGCAGGGCCGCCATGGTCTTCTCCTTGAGTCCGCCGATGGGCAGGACCCGCCCGGTGATGGTTATCTCCCCGGTCATTGCCACGTCCCGGCGGGCCGGGACCCCGGTGAGAGCGGAGATAAGGGCGCAGGCGATGGTTATTCCGGCGGAGGGTCCGTCCTTGGGCACGGCCCCCTCCGGGAAGTGGAGGTGTATGTCCCTGTTTTTATAAAAGTCCTTATCTATGCCAAGGTCGCCGCACCTTGAGCGCACGCAGCTCACCGCGGCGTGGGCGGACTCCCGCATAACGTCGCCGAGGTTGCCCGTGAGCTCGATTTTCCCGGTGCCGTCAAGCACGGCGCACTCGACCTCGAGCATCTCACCACCTACGGAGGTCCAGGCGAGGCCGTTGACTACGCCTACCCTGTCCCGGCCGGAGAGCGTCTCGGGTTTAAATTTTCTGGGGCCGAGCAGCTCCTCAAGCCTTGAGGATGTCACGGTGAGGCTCCTGGCCTGCCCGGAGGCGATGGCCAGGTCCGCCTTACGGCAGAGAGCGGCGAGCTCCCTCTCAAGCTGCCGCACCCCGGACTCCCTGGTGTAGCCCGCGATGAGGTCACGGATGGCGTCGTCGCCGATTTTGAGGGTCCTTGCGTTAAGCCCGTGCTTTTTGCGCTGCTTGGGTATGAGGTGGTCCCTGGCTATCTGAAGCTTCTCCTCGTCGGTGTAGCTTGAGAGCTCAATTACCTCCATCCTGTCGAGGAGGGGCCTCGGTATGGTGTCGGTGGTGTTTGCGGTGGTAATGAACATGACCCGGGAGAGGTCAAAGGGTATCTCCAAAAAGTGGTCCCTGAAGCTCACGTTCTGCTCCGGGTCCAGCGCCTCCAGAAGGGCGCTTGCCGGGTCGCCCCGGTAATCGGAGCCCAGCTTGTCTATCTCATCCAGCAGCAAAAGGGGGTTATTTGTCCCCGATTCGGTTATCGCCGCCATTATGCGCCCCGGCATTGCGCCGATGTAGGTCTTTCTGTGACCGCGTATGTCCGCCTCGTCGTGAACTCCGCCCAGGCTCATCCTGGCGAGCTTCCTGTTCATGGCGGAGGCTATGGATATGGCTATGGAGGTCTTTCCCACTCCCGGAGGCCCCACAAGGCAGAGTATGCCGCCGTGCATATTCGGCGCCATGGACCTGACGGCGAGGTACTCGATTATCCTGTCCTTCACCTTATCAAGGCCGAAGTGGTCCCTGTCAAGGATATTTCTGGCGGCCCGCAGGTCAAGCCGCTCCTTTGTGCTCCTGTGCCAGGGAAGCTCCAGCACCGCATCCAGATACCCGCGTATGACCGACGCCTCCGCCGAGCCGAAGGGCTGCTTCGCGAGCCTGTCGGTCTCCTTCATAAGCTTCTGGGTCACTTCGTCGTCAAGGCCGAGCTTCTGTATCTTCAGCCTGTATTCGTCGATCTCCGAATAGTCGTCCTCGCCAAGCTCCGCCTGAAGGACCCGCATATGCTCGCGCATGATATTCTCACGCTGCATATTCGCCATCTGGTCACGGAGCTTTCGGTTTACGTCCCTCTCCACATCCAGGACCTCTATCTCCCGGGTGAGGAAATCACCCATGGCGCTAAGGCGCTTGACGGGGTCGGCTATCTCCAGAAGCTCCTGCTTCTGCGGGTAGGCCAGAGCCACGTTCTGCCCGAGAAAATCGGCGGTGAAGCCCGGGTCGTTCCTCATGGAGAGGGAGATCATGGCCTCCGGAGCGTTGGCCCCGAAGTACCCAAGGTACTCCTCATAAAGCGCAAGTATACCACGCATAAGCCCCTCGGTCTTAACGGTGGTGCGGCGCTCGGTGTCCTCGCGGCGGACTGCCCTGGCGGTGAAATACTTCCCCCGCAGGTCCACTCCCAGCACATTCGCCCGGAAGCTCCCCTCAATCATTATCCGCATTCCGCCGTTCTGGGTCCGGAGGCACTGCTTTACCTTGCACACCACTCCCACGCGGTAGAAATCCTCCCTGTCCGGGAACTCCTTCAGCGGGTCGCGCTGCATTATGGCGAGGACCCTTCTGTCCCCGTCCACCGCCCGGTCAAGGGCGGCGACGCACACCTCACGGTCGGCGTCAAAGCTGAGGGTCATCTCGGGGAAAACGCAGATCCCTCTCAGCGGCAGCAGAGGGTACTCCTCAATGCCGCCCTCTTCAAAAATTTCGTCACTCATGTTTTTACCTCATATATCACCACAAAGAGCCGCGTTTAAGGCTAAGCCTTAAAATGCGGCCCATTTTGTTTATGCTCTTACAGGTTGGCCGCCACGTCGGGGTCAAGCTGTGGCCTCGGGCGCCGATGTATCTTCGGCGACGCGCCCTCGGTGACACATTCCCGGGTGACTGTCACCCGGTCCACCCTCTCCTCGGAGGGTATCTCAAACATAATATCCGTCAATATCCCCTCGACCACGGACCTTAAGCCTCTGGCGCCGATCTCCATGGCGATGGCCTTGTCTGCTATGGCCTCAAGGGCCTCGTCCTCGAACTCAAGGTTTACGCGGTCATAGCTCATAAGGGCCTTGTACTGCCTTGTCAGGGAGTTTTTGGGCTCCTTGAGGATGCGCACAAGGTCGTCACGGGTGAGCTGGCGCATGGGTATGAGTACGGGCATACGCCCTATGAGCTCCGGGATGATGCCGTATTTCAAAAGGTCGTGGGACTGCACCTGCTCCAGGACCTCGCTCACATCCTTCTCCCGCTTTGTCTTTATCTCCGCGCCGAAGCCCATGGACTTCTTGTCAAGGCGGTGCTCGATAATCTTGTCGATGCCGTCAAAGGCGCCGCCGCAGATAAAGAGGATGTTGGAGGTATCGATGCTTATGAACTCCTGATGGGGGTGCTTGCGTCCGCCCTGGGGCGGGACGTTGGCGACAGTGCCCTCAAGGATCTTTAAAAGCGCCTGCTGCACGCCCTCGCCGGATACGTCGCGGGTGATGGAGGTGTTCTCGCTCTTGCGGGCGATCTTGTCGATCTCATCAATGTATATTATCCCGCGCTCGGCTAAGGGGACGTTGAAATCCGCCGCCTGGAGCAGCCGAAGGAGGATATTCTCCACGTCGTCGCCCACATATCCGGCCTCGGTCAGCGTCGTGGCGTCGGCAATGGCGAAGGGCACCTCCAGTATCCGCGCCAGGGTCTGGGCGAACATGGTCTTTCCGGAGCCTGTGGGGCCGATTATCAGAATGTTGCTTTTTTGTATCTCGGTCTCGTTACCGGCGGCGCAGAAAATGCGCTTATAGTGGTTATACACGGCTACAGACAGTGCCACCTTGGCCCTCTCCTGCCCCACGATATAATCATCCAGATATTCCTTTATCTGTATGGGCTTGGGGAGCTTCTTCGCCAGATCAAAGGGTGAGATGTCCTCCCTCATGTAATCGTTGGCGTCGTAGTCCTCGTCACCGCGCTCGTCTCTCAAAAGCTGTGCGCACAGCTCAACGCAGTCGTCGCAGATATTGGCGTACTGACCGGTGAAAAGCCGCTGGACCTGACTTTGTGAGCGTCCGCAGAAGTCGCACCGGTTCGACCTATCGTCTTTAATAGCCATTATATTGTCCTTTCAGGGTTGATCGCGTCTTACCGCTTGGAAATAACCTTGTCAATAATGCCGAACTCCACGGCCTCCTGTGCGCTCATAAAGTTGTCACGCTCGCAGGCCTCCCGGACTACCTCGATGGGCTTTCCGGTGTTCTGGGCAAGGATGGTGTTCATCCGGTCCTTTATCCTCTCTATCCGCTTCAGGTGGATCGCCATGTCTGTGACCTGTCCCTGAGTGCCGGCGGAGGGCTGGTGGATCATGATCTCGGAATTAGGCAGGGCAAGCCTCTTCCCCTTTGCCCCGGAGGACAGAAGGAACGCCGCCATGCTCGCCGCCATGCCGATGGCAATGGTGCTCACATCGCACTTGATGTACTGCATGGTGTCGTAGATGGCCATTCCGGCGGTGATGGAGCCGCCGGGGGAGTTTATATAGAACTGGATGTCCTTGTCGGGGTCCTGTGCCTCAAGGAAGAGGAACTGCGCCACAACAAGGCTCGCGGTGGTGTCGTTGACCTCCTCGCCGAGGAAAACGATCCGGTCGTTGAGGAGCCTTGAGAAAATGTCATAGCTTCTCTCGCCCCGGGATGTCTGTTCAACTACATACGGTACTAAGCTCATGATAACCTCCTAAAAAATGCGGAAAACCGCTGTCCCCTAATGTTATCCAAAATCATCCGGATATATTCAGCCCGTGACGGCGCATGGCGCCGTCACGGGGCAAAAAGGTCAGTTTTTCCCGGTATCCACGTCAGCGGAGCTCTCCTCCGCAGGCTTCTCTTCCACAACGGCAGAGTCAAGGACAAGCTTCCTGGCGCGCTCAAGCTTGAGCCCGGTTTTGACGGAGTCGGCGGTGACGGCGCGCTTTACGTCCTCGATCTTCATGGAGTACTGGTCGGCAAGGCGCTGATACTCTGCCTCCACGTCCTCGTCGGTCACGTCGAAGTTCTCCACCTTCGCGATGTGCTCAAAGGCCAGGTCGAGCTTTATCTGCCTCTCGGCGGTGCCGCGCATATCCTTGCGGAAGTCGTCAACGGTGATGCCCATCATGGTAAAGTAGTGCTCAAGCTCCATCCCCTGAGAGGCGAGGTTGTAGCTGAAATTCTGGAGCATCTGGTCAAGCTGCTCCTCTATCATGGCGTCGGGGACATCACATACGACGTTGTCGGTGAGGCGGGACAGGACCACGTCCTCAAAGGCGCTCTTCGCCTCCTCACCGCGGTGCTCGGCGAGCTCCTCGCGAAGGCTCGCCCTGTACTCCTCGAGGGTGTCGTACTCGGAGACATCCTTGGCAAACTCGTCGTCGAGCTCGGGAAGCTCCTTGACCTTGACCTCGTTGACCTTGACCTTGAAGGTCGCGGCCTTTCCGGCAAGCTCGGGGGTGTAATTCTCGGGGAAGGTGACGTTGACCTCCACCTCGGCGCCGGGAGCCGCCCCGATGAGCTGCTCCTCAAAGCCGGGGATGAACTGTCCGGAGCCGAGCTCCAGGTCATGGTGCTCGCCCTTTCCGCCCTCGAAGGCCACACCGTCAACGAAGCCCTCAAAATCGATATTGACGATGTCGCCCTCCCTTGCCTCGCGCTCAACAGCCTCGATACGGGCGTTGTGCTCGCGGACATGGCCAAGCTCGTGCTCCACGTCCTCATCGGTGACGGTGACATCGGGTCTGGGGGCGGCTATGCCCTTGTACTCGGTAATGGTTACCTCGGGATAAAGGGAGACAAGGAATTTGATGCTCAGCGACTTGTCCTCCCCAATGTCGAAATCCAGTATGGAGGGGCGGCCCACGGTGTCAAGCTCGCGCTCCCTGATACCGGCATCCAGCGCGTCGGGGGCAAGAGCCTCCACCGCGTCCTCATAGAATGCGCCCACGCCGTAGATGCTCTCGATCATCTTTCTGGGGGCTTTGCCCTTGCGGAAGCCGGGTATCTGGATCCTGCCGCGGCCCCTGATGTACGCCTTCTGAACGGCGTCCTCAAACTCCTCCGGTGTCACAAGGACGGTAAGCTCGGCTGTGCTTTTCTCTTTTTTCTCAAATTCCTTGACGTTCACGTTTGTTTCCTCCTGTTTCTTGCCTGAAATGGGGCATCCCATGCATTATAACAGATAGTTTTGAATTTGCAAATACTTTTCTTGAATTCACGCAATTTTTACAGGGAAAAACCCTGTGTGGTCCGCTGAAATCAATCTATATCTGATTTCCCGGTCCACGCCCTCAAAGGCCCCGGCGCGCCCCGGACCGTGGAGATGCCCGTAATAGCACTCCCGGACGCCGTAGCGCTCCATGACCTCGATCATGCCCGAGGCGTAGAACCTTCCGAAAATCGGCGGATAATGGAGGAAGACTATCTTCCTCTCCGCATCCCCGGCAGCCCGCAGGCTCGTCTCAAGCCGCTGTATCTCCCGCGCCATGATCTTCCTGTCGTGCGCTGAGCCGTTCTCATTGGGGCAGAGCCACCCGCGGGTGCCGCACAGGGCGATATTTTCATAAAAAAAGCAGTTATTGTTTAAAATATCTATGGTTGAGATATTATTTTCCGTAAAAAATCTCTTTGCTGCCGACGCGGTGGTCCACCAGAAATCGTGGTTGCCCTTGAGGATTATCTTCCTGCCCGGAAGCGCGTCAATAAAGCGAAAATCCTCCCGGCAGCCCTCCATATCCATGCCCCAGGTGAGGTCGCCGCATATGACAGTGACATCATCGTCATTTACAAGGGAGAAGCAGACCCTTAGCTTTTCCTCGTGCCCCTCCCACTCCGGTCCGAAGACGCTCATCGGCTTATCCGAGCCGAAGGAGAGGTGCAGATCGCCGATAGTCCAGAGCATACCGTCCCCCCATTTTAAATGAATAATCGGAAGTAAAAAGGAAAAAATAACTCCGCCCGGGCAAAAAAACGTAAAAAGGAGTATTGGATATGAGCGAAAACATAGACCGCTGCTGCGGCGACAAGCTTCAGGCAGTCGCCTGCGACGTGGCAGGCTGCGCTTACCACGGCAGGGACAATCACTGCCACGCCCCCCACATCACTGTGGAGAACAAAAGCGCCATACGGAAGGCGGAGACCTTCTGCGGCACCTTTGAGCCCCGCGCAGGCATGTGAGGCAGCCGGGCTGACGCCCGGTTTACATAACTAAGACATCAGTATTTCAGTTGACATAATACGCAAGGCGGCTGATTTCGGTTGACATAAACAACTAAGTTAACATAACACAGAACGGTTTACATAATCAGCATTGTTTACATAACCTGCTGGACTTTAAATTGTCAACTCAGTTTACATAATATCTGGTTTACATAATTATTTTAAAAAATTCCTAACGACTTCCTTGAGCTCCTCCTTGCCGTAGGAGGCGTTGAATCTGGCGGTCTTGCCAAGAAGCGCCTTCAGCGGCGCGGGGGCCGCGGTTTGCGAGGCGTTTTCAAGGGCTGCGATGAGCTCGGGCCCGGCGGACTCCGGCGTCCTGCCCAGTGCCTCCAGCACGCTGGCGCAGAATTTGTAGGGCGACGCGGTGGACACCACGATTGCGGGTGTGTCGTCCCCTGTCTCGGCCCTGTACTTCTCCAGAACCCCGCAGGCCACGGCGGTGTGGGTGTCGATAAGGTATCCATACCGTGAGAAAACCCGGGCGATAACGCTTTTCGTCTCCTCATCGTCGCAGGACCCGGCGGCAAATATGCCGTCCATGGCTGATTTCACTCTGTCGGAGACCTGATAGCAGCCCTTCGTGCTCAGCTTTGCCATATAACCCGCCGTCTCGACGTCGTCCCTGTCCGTGAGCTCATAAATGAGCCTCTCAAGGTTGCTTGACACGAGTATGTCCATCGACGGGGAGATGGTTGTGTAAAACTCCCTCACCCTGTTGTAAACGCCTGTGCGGAGAAATTCGGTCAAAACGTCGTTTTTGTTTGAAGCGCAGATGAGCTTTTTCACCGGAAGGCCCATGCGCATGGCATAAAATCCGGCGAGGATGTCCCCAAAATTCCCGGTGGGCACGCAGAAGCTCACGCCCTCCCCCATCGCTATGTCGCCGGAATTTACAAGGTCGCAGTACGCGGAGATGTAGTAGACCACCTGGGGAAGCAGCCTGCCCCAGTTTATGGAGTTTGCCGAGGAGAGCATCCACCCCGAGCCCGCCAGCTGCTCCCGGAGCGCGGGGTCAGAGAATATCTCCTTCACAGTGGACTGGGCGTCGTCAAAATTGCCCCGGACGGCGCAGACGGACACGTTTGTGCCCTCCTGGCTCGTCATCTGGAGCTTTTGAATGTCGGAAACGCCGTCCCGGGGGTAAAAGACCATGATCCTTGTGCCCTCCACGTCGGCGAAGCCCTCCAGCGCGGCCTTGCCGGTGTCGCCGGAGGTGGCGACAAGGATGCATACCTGCTTCTCCTCCCCGTTTTTCCGCACTGCGGCGGTGAGAAGATACGGCAGGACCTGAAGGGCCATGTCCTTGAAGGCGCAGGTCGGGCCGTGCCAGAGCTCCAGAACGTGGGTCGCGCCGTCAAGCTTCCTCACCGGGGCTATCTTCGGCGTGTCAAAGCCCCTGGGGCTGTACGCACGGTTTACATAATCCGTTAGCTCCGCCACGGTGTAGTCGGCGAGGAAGAGCTTCATAATATACACCGCGCGCTGCCTGTAATTCATCTCCCGCAGTTCCTCCAGAGCCCCCGCGGGAAGTGTGGGCAGCACCTCCGGCACAAAAAGTCCCCCGTCCTCGCTGAGGCCCCTCATTATGGCCTCGGCGGAGGTCACCTTATTTTCCCTGTCTCTTGTACTCTCATAGCGCATGGTATCAAGTCCTCCAGATCATCTATCGGTAAAAGCGTTTTCAATGTGATTTATTGTGGGGCGCCGTGTGTCCACGCCCTCCGGGGCGTAGATCTCAATGACGTCGAACCGGGGCTGCTTTTTGTTCTCCCTGCCCTCGTACTCAAGGTACAGCTTGGCGCAGGCGATTATTTTCGACTGCTTTTTTGCGGTGACAAACTCCCGGGCCATGGCGAAGCTGTCGTCCTTTCTCGTCTTTACCTCGACAAAAACGAGAAATTTTCTGTTCTCCGCGATAAGGTCTATCTCCCCGAGTCTCGTCCGGTAGCCCGCGCCCACGATGTCATAGCCCTTTTTTCTCAGATATTCTGCCGCCAGCGCCTCGCCCCAGCGGCCCACCAGCTTAGTATTCAATGCATTTTCCTCAAAAACGTCCTTCTGTGGGCGGGACACGGGCCGAGCTTTCTCAGCGCTGCGTAATGGAGCTTTGTGCCGTAGCCCTTGTGCTGCTCGAATCCGTAGCCCGGGTATAGCTCCGCAAGCTCCGTCATCACCCTGTCACGGCTGACCTTTGCAAGTATCGACGCCGCGGCCACATTTGCGCTGCGCCCGTCGCCTCCGACGGCTGTGACGCAGGGGTATTTTATCCCGCCGCTCCTGTTGCCGTCGATTACGGAAATATCCGGTAAGATTTCGAGTCCCTCAATGGCGCGGTTCATGGCGAGGAACGTGGCGTTAAGTATGTTCAGGCTGTCGATCTCCTCATTTGTGGCGAAGGCGATGCTGTACGCTTCGGCCTTCTCGCAGATTATGTCATATAGCTGTTCGCGCTTTTTTTCGGAGAGCTTTTTGGAGTCGTTTAAGCCCGGTATCACAAGCTCCGGGGGCAGTATCACCGCGGCGGCGTACACCGGACCCGCCAGCGGCCCTCTCCCGGCCTCGTCCACCCCGGCGACTTTGGTGAAGCCCCTTGAAAAAAGCTCCCTCTCCATCTCCCAAAGGTCCATATCACACCTCCGGCGGAACGTCCAGAGTAATTCTGCCCAGCTTTCCGCCGCGAAGCTCATCAAGGAGCACCTTCGCCATGCGCTCCGTGTCCAGCTCCCCGCCGGATACAAGAAAGCCGCGCCTTCTCGCGGCAAGCTCCAAAAGCTCAAAGCCCGTCCTGCCTGGGGCATCCGAAATGCCGTAGCGCTCCGAAAGCCTCGATGGGTAAAGCTCCGCGAGCCTTATCATAAGCCTCGCGCCGAGGGTCTCCGTGTCCAGGACCTCGTCGCGGACGGCTCCGGTGAAGGCCAGGTTCTCCCCCACCGTTTTATCCTCAAATTTGGGCCATAAAAGCCCGGGCGTGTCAAGGAGCTCCACGCCGTTCCCGGCGTTTATCCACTGCTTTCCACGGGTCACTCCCGGCCTGTTGGAGGCCTCGGCGGCGCGGCGTCCGGCGACCCTGTTTATAAATGAGGACTTGCCGACGTTCGGTATCCCGAGGACCATGACCCGAAGCACCGCGCCGGATTGTCCACGGGATTTAAAGTATTGAAGTCTCTCCTTCAAAAGCTCCCGCACCGCGCCGGGAAATGCGCCGACGCCCTTTCCGGATCTGCAGTCAGTCTCCAGCGTAAGCGCGCCCTCGGCGCGTATGGCGGCGCTCCACTTCGGCGTCACCGCCGGGTCAGCCTGGTCCACGCGGTTTAATATGACTATCCTCGGCTTTCCCGCTGTGAGAACGCCAAGCTCCGGGTTGCGGCTTGACTGCGGGACTCTCGCGTCAACTATCTCGCACACCGCGTCCACGAGCTTCACGTTCTCCGTGACCATCCGCCTTGCCCTGGCCATATGACCGGGGAACCACTGTATGCTAAGCTCTTCCTCCATCAATACACGCTCCCCAGACGGGAGAGCTCCCGCTTAACAGGCTCATAATACTCGCCTAAATTTGAGGGAAACACTATCATAAGCACCTTGCCTATGACGCAGCGCTCATCCACAAGTCCGATGTCGCTGCTGCGGCTGTCGGAGGAGCGGTTTCTGTTGTCCCCCATGAGGAACATGGACCCCTCGGGAATGGTGACAGGCCCGACAAAGTCCTCCCTCTGTGTCGTCGGGGAGTTTACATAGGGCTCGTCCTGTGCTTCTCCGTCCACATACACTACTCCGGCGTCAAAGTCAATATCGACAGTCTGCCCGCCGACGGCGATCACACGCTTTACCAGCGGCTCCGGGCCGTAGGTGTTCGTCTGGACAACGACGATGTCGCCGGGCTTCGGCGTGTAAAAAAGGTTGGTTGTCAGTATCTTGTCCTGAGTGTGGAGGGTGGGATACATGGAGCTTCCCTTCACGTTTACCACTCTTACGCCGAACATAAATATGATTATACCCAAAACAAGGGCGCCGACTATACACTGTACCCAGTCATAGAGCTCCATTTTGGCTCCGGAGCCCTTCCCGCGCCCGCTGTCCCCCTCCTGACGGGAGCGCTCCCTCCCGTTCCCGGGTTCCGGCCCGCCGCCGGAGGCGTCGCGCCCCTCCCCCTCCGGGGTCTCCTCCGCGCCGGGGGCGTCGCCCGGCTCTACGGGAGTGGTGGGCACATTTTTTTCAAGCTCATCGGACATAGCGCACCGCCTTTCCGTTATACTGCTGCCGCCGCGCTTTTACACGGCAAATAATACTCATAGCAAAAAAAGGGGGACGCATCCCCCTTTTTTTGTGTGTCAGATTCTCTCCTTGACCTTGGCGTTCTTGCCGATACGGTCTCTCAGGTAGTAGAGCTTCGCGCGTCTTACCTTGCCGCGGCGAACCGTCTCAACCGAGACGATGCTGGGAGAGTGGACAGGGAAAACCTTCTCCACGCCCACATTGTAGGAGATACGGCGGACGGTGATGGTCTCATTGATGCCGCCGTGCTTCTTGGCGATGATAGTACCCTCAAAAGCCTGATTGCGCTCCCTGTTGCCCTCCTTGACGCGGACGGTGACGCGGACGGTGTCGCCAACGTTCATGGTGGGAAGCTCAGACTTCATGTACTGCTGGTTAAGAGTCTCAACTAAATTCATTGTGCATTTTCCTCCCCTCTTGATAGGCGTTCGTACCGCGTTACACGGCATAGGACCGCCCCGATGAACGGGAAAATCCCGCAAAAGCTATGATATAATACCACAAGATTTAGATAATTGCAAGGATTATTTTCATAAATTTTGCGGTTTTTTAAGTTTTTCGGCTCAGGTACCGGAGTGAAGGGCCTCCAGCAGGCCGTAGGTGTGCTCGCCCAGGTCCTTCTTCATCTGAAGGGCCTCAACGATGTCCATGGGGTACATCTTCTGACCGTCGTAGCAGATGACCTTATTGGTCATCCCCTCTGCCAGGACCTTCACTGCGGTGAAGCCGAAATCGGAGGCGAGGACGCGGTCCCGGACAGTGGGGCGCCCGCCGCGCTGGACATGGCCGATGATCGTGGCGCGGGTGTCCATTCCGGTCTCCTCATTGATTATCTTCGCAACGTCGGTGGCGTGGGCGGCGCCCTCGGCCACTATGACCGCGTAATTTGTGCGCCCGTGGAGCTGCCCCTCACGGATGGGGAGAATGACGTCCTTCTTGTAGTCGATGGGGACCTCAGGCACGAGCACGGCGGTGGCGCCCACGGCAAGGCCCACATAGAGGGCGAGGAAGCCCGCCCTGTTGCCCATGACCTCCACCACGGAGCAGCGCTCGTGGGATTTCATGGTGTCGTTGAGCTTGTCGATGCACTCAATGGCGGTGTTGCAGGCTGTATCAAAGCCTATGGTGTAGCTGGTGCAGGCAATATCGTTATCGATGGTCGCGGGGATGCCGCACACGCTGATGCCGTATTTTGAAAGCTCCAGCGCGCCGCGGAAGGTCCCGTCGCCTCCAACGCACACAAGCCCGTCGATACCGCGGAACCTGCAAATGTCAGCGGCTCTCTGTACGCCCTCGGGCGTGCGGAATTCAGCGCTTCTGGCGGTGTAGAGCATGGTGCCGCCGAGACTTGTGATGCCGGAGACATCCTGTGGAGTAAGCGGCTCCATATCCCCGGTGATAAGGCCGTGGTAGCCCCTGCGTATGCCAATGCACTCCGCCCCAAAGCTGTGGCAGGAACGGGCGACGGCGCGTATAGCCGCGTTCATCCCGGGAGCGTCTCCTCCGGAGGTGAGGACGCCGATTCTTCGTACCTTTGAGATCATATTGATTGCCTCCATTTCTCTATCTGAACAGGTTCATGTCCATGTCGAATACTTCGATCCTGCGCGCCGAGGTAAAATCCGGCGCAAGCTCCGGGGCGTTTTGCCCGATTGCGGAAATAAGCTGTGCCGGGGAGAGCGCCGGGTCGCCGCAGGCGAGCCGCGCCTTAAGAAGGATCCTCCCCGCGTCAAGGGGCGACGCGCTTGCGGAGCCTATAAGGGGCCTTACGTCAACTCTGGCGCTGGAGCGCTTGGTCCGCTTCTCCATAATGAGCTCATTGCCCGATAAAAGGGCGCTTATCTCAGCAGGGTCCACGACTTTATCATAGTAGAACAAAATTGCCTCAATGTCAAGCCATTTGATGTCTTTAAATTTACGTTTGGCGTCATAACATTCCGTCACCGTGATGCCCTCGGGCATAACGGCGTTCAGCCTACCGGGAACGCTCTCGGGAAGGCACTCCCCGGTGAGCTCAAAGTCCATGAGCTCGCATAGACTCTCCGTCCCCACCGACAGCGGCATGGCAAAATTCATGTACGGGTGCGGGTTGAAGCCCTCGGTGTGCTTTATCCCCACGCCGGCCCTTATGAACACCCTCTGCATGGTGCGCATGAGGTCGAGGTGGGAGATGAATTTTGCGCGGCCCTCTTTTTTAAATCGTATCCTATTCATCGCAGCCGCTCCTTTGTAAAAGGGAGTTCGCGCCGCAGCCCATGCATTTTGCCCGGCAGTCCGGCGTGATAACGCCCTGGTATGCCGCCCTGCGCTCCCGGGCGAGGTAGCCCTTTGTGACGCCGATGTCTATCACATCCCAGGGGAAGATCTCATCATCCCCCCTGACGCGGTTTGCGTAAAATCCCGCGTCCAGGCCCGCGGCCTCGATGGCAGCCATCCAGCGCTCAAAGGAGAAATAGTCGCTCCAGGAGTCAAGCTTACCTCCGTCCCGCCAGACCCTCTCGATAACGCCGCCTGTCCGCCTGTCGCCGCGGCTCAGCACCGCCTCAATGAGGCTGACGTGGGGCTCGTGCCAGTTGTAGGTTATGGAGCGCGATTTTATGCTGTCCTTCAAAAGGCGGACCCGCCTCAGATACTCCTCTATGCCCACCTGCTCCTCCCACTGGAAGGGCGTGTGGGGCTTTGGCACGAACATGGATGTGCTGACGGTTATCCTCACGCCCCGGGCCTTATTGGTGGAGTACTCCCTCCATGTGCGAAGGACCTTTTCCGCAAGCTCCGCAATGGCTGCCACGTCCTCGTCGGTCTCCGTGGGAAGACCCAGCATGAAGTAGAGCTTTAAGGTGTTCCAGCCGCCCTCAAAGGCCACGCGGCAGGAGTTTAAAAGGTCCTCCTCGGTGACATTTTTGTTTATCACGTCCCGGAGCCGCTGGCTCCCGGCCTCCGGGGCAAATGTGAGGCCCGTCTTTCTCACCCTCTGCACCCTCTCCATAAGGCCCATGGAGAAGTTGTCGGCGCGAAGGGACGGGAGGCTGAGACTTATTTTTCTCGGCTCACACCACTCCAAAAGACCGTCCGCCAGCTCCGGCAGTCCCTTAAAGTCACTGGTGGACAGGCTCGAGAGTGTTATCTCCTCATATCCGGAGCTCTCCAGCGCCTCACGGGCGGCCTTCAGAAGAAACTCCGTGCTGTGGCGCCTCACGGGCCTGTAGGCAAAGCCCGCCTGACAGAATCGGCAGCCCCGGACGCAGCCCCGCATGACCTCCAGCACCACGCGGTCGTGGACGATCTCGGTGGAGGGCACGATGGCGTGGGTGGGATAGTAGGCCGAGTCCAGGTCCTCTATTATGCGCTTTCTCACTCTTTCCGGCGCGCCGTCCTTCGGGCGAAAGGCGCGCATAGTGCCGTCAGGGTTATATTCCGGCTCGTAGAGGGATGGGACATACACGCCGGGAATGTCAGCCGCCGCACGGAGGAACCCGGCCTTGTCCCAGCCCTCGCTCTTTGCCCGGCGCAAAAGCCGCAGGACCTCCAGGTCCAGCTCCTCCCCCTCGCCGAGGACAAAAAGGTCGATAAAATCCGCCATGGGCTCCGGGTTTATGCAGCTTGTCCCCCCTGCAAAAACAAGGGGGGTGAGGCCCGGCCTGTCGGCGCTTTTCACCGGGAGGCCCGCCAGGTCCAGCATATTAAGAACAGACGTATAGGCCATCTCATAGCCCAGCGAGAAGGCAAGGGCGTCAAACTCCCCCACGGGGTCGCCGCTCTCCAGCGCGTAGAGCGGGAGCTTCGCCCGGCGAAGCTCCTCCTCCATGTCGCCCCAGGGGGCAAAGCACCGCTCGCACCAGATGCCCGGCTCCTCATTTATCGCGCCGTAGAGGATCTGGAGCCCGAGATTTGACATGCCTATCTCGTATGTGTCGGGAAAGCAGAAGGCGACCCGCAGGTCCACGTCCCTCAGGTCCTTCACTATCTGGTTGTACTCTCCTCCGGTATAGCGGGCGGGCTTTTGAACACGGGTAAGGATGCGTTCCAATTCTTCCGTCATAGGTTATACCACCTGAAATCAACTTTGTGCTAAGTTATCATTATACACAAAGTCCCCGGTTTTTGCAACAAGCTATCAAAAGAAAAACCGCGCAAATAAGCACTCCCGCCGCCCTGTACCGAAAAAGGCACCACACCCCAGCGCCGAGGGCGCAGACCGCCAGCAGCAGGTCAAGCGCGGTCGACACCCTGTCCGCCGCCGCGGGTCCCGCCGTTCCGGACAGGGCCGCGTAAAGCGCCCTTCCCCCGTCAAGCGCCGACAGCGGCAGCATGTTAAGTCCGCAGTAAATTGCGCTGACAGCGGTGAGGTCCGCGAAAAAAGCAAATAGCGACCTCTCATATACCCACACCCCCGCACCTGCCAAAAGAGCGCTGGCGGCGGGACCGGCAAGGGCGACGATTATGTCGTCAGCGTACCCCGGCGCCCCGGCGTACTCAAGCTCCGCCCCGCAGCCCGTCAGCCGGATGCGCCGCACTCTCCCGCCCCGGAGCCTGACAGCCGAGAGGTGCCCCGCCTCATGGACTAATGCCGCAAGGGCCACGGCGGCGGTGAGCTCGATGCCTGACAGCACAGTTACCGCCGTGAGAAGAAGGAGAAATCCCGGCGTTATGTAAACTATTTTCCTGCGATTTAGTGTTATGTCAACCATCCTTCAGCTTCAAATAGTATTCCGGGTTTACATAACGTCCGTCAATCAAAAGCTCAAAGTGCAGGCAGGGCGCGGTGGCGTTGCCCGTGGCGCCCACCGTTCCCAGCTTATCCCCGGAAAGGACGCTCTGCCCGTCCTCCACATCGGTCCCGGAGAGGTGGGCGTAAATCGTCTCCGCCCCGGAGTCGTGCTTAACTATCACATAAAGGCCGTAGGTCGTGCTGTCCCCGACAGCCGTAACGACCCCGTCTGCGGCGCAGAGCACATCCCTGCCCTCCTCGGCGGCGAGGTCGAGCCCGTAGTGAAAGCGCACCTGCCCGTCGGAGGGCGCGCGCCTGTATCCGAAGCGGGAGGAAATTACGCCGGAAACCGGAACGGAGAGCTCAATGGGCAGTTCCGGCATCTCATACGTCGCCCTCTCAGGTACGTCAAGCTCCGAAAACTCCCCAAGGGATGCCATAAATGCCGCTACGGCGTCCTTCTCATCGGTTGGTTCATCCTCAAAAACCTTATCCTCATCCGGGTTTATCGCCGGGAGAGCCTCTCCCTCCCCGGAGTTCACGAGCTCTGAGTCCCCCGGATTTTCCACGTCAGGGGTATCGGCCCCGCCGCTCTCGCCAAAGGCCCGGGCAAACGCCTCCTTCGCCGCGGCGGCGATGCCCTTTCCCTCGCCAAGCCCCTCACCGAAAACCCTTACCGCTCCACCGTAGTCCGCGCCCACCAGGTCCCGGGCCTTTTGCCTGACCTTTTCCGCCGCCTCGGGGAAAAATACTCCGACCGCCAGCGCGATAAACAGCGCCCAAAGGCAGAAGGACAGAAATCCCCCGCCGCTCTTCTCCTTTTTGCCCCCTGTCCTCCTGCCAGAGGAGTATCTCCTCTTCCTTCCCTCGTATACCATGCCTGTCCCCTCCGTTCGATTGCTGACACAATATATTCATTTATGCTTTAAACTATTCGAACATATTATGGTAAATACCATTGACAACGCAGGGCGGTTTTATTATAATATCGTCGGGAGGCGGTATACGGGGAATGCCGTAAACGCATCTGGCTCTGCCTTGCGTCCTATGTTCTTTATAATTGCTGGCAAAGTTGGTCTATCCCCGACCCGCTGGATTCTGAACGGTTGACCCGTATACCGCCACCCATTATAAGCATACGCGCTTCTCCTTCTATTCAAGATCAAAAAGCGGCATGGAAATTTCGGAATTTCCATGCCGCTTTTCTTATTTTTTCTCTGATTTTTCCGTTTTTCCCGCCTTGCCGCAGCCGCAGCAGTCGGAGCACCCGCCGGAGCAGCAGCCTCCGCCCCGCTTTCTCCTCCGTCCAAGGTAAAACGCCAGGACCAAAAGGGCCGCAACGGCGGCGATAACGACAATATCCACAGGCTTCATTATATATGCCTCCTCACAGCACGAGAATAAGTATCCCCCGCACAAGAAGCGCCGCAAGCCACGCCAAAACGCACTGCCACACAACGACGCCAACCGCCCATTTGGCGCCGAGCTCCCGTTTTACGGAGGCGATAGCCGCAACACAGGGCGTGTAAAGCAGGCTGAACACCAGCAGCGCCCCGGCGGAGACGGTGTCAAGCACGGCGTTCACGCCGCCCTGGGCGGAGAACAGGACCTCCAGCGTGGAGACCACGCTCTCCTTCGCCATAAAGCCGCTTATCAGCGAGGTGCATATCCTCCAGTCCCCAAGGCCCAGTGGCCGAAACAGCGGAGCGATGAATCCGGCAATGACAGCCATTATGCTCCCAGAGGAGTCGGATACCAGATTCAGGTGCGTATCGAAGCTCTGGAGGAACCACACCACCACCGTGGCGATAAGTATGACGGAGAACGCCTTCTGGAGGAAGTCCTTTGCCTTCTCCCACATGAGCTGAAGGGTGCTTCGGACGCTGGGCATACGGTAGTTGGGAAGCTCCATGACAAAGGGCACCGCCTCGCCACGGAAAAGGACCTTTTTGTAAAGGAAGGTGATGAGTATGCCCGTAACGATGCCGAGAAGGTAGAGCCCCGTCATAACTATGCCGCCCTTTCCCGGGAAAAAGGCGTTTACAAAAAACGCATAAATGGGAAGCTTCGCCGTGCAGCTCATAAACGGGGTGAGAAGTATGGTCATGCGCCTGTCGCGCTCACTGGGGAGCGTGCGGGTAGCCATCACCGCGGGGACAGTGCACCCGAAACCAATGAGCATGGGGACGATGCTCCGCCCGGAGAGGCCGATCTTTCTCAGGAGCTTGTCCATAAAGAAGGCGACACGGGCGATATAGCCGCTGTCCTCCAAAAGGGAGAGGAAGAAGAACATGGTGACAACAATGGGCATGAAGCTCAGCACGCTGCCCACGCCCTCAAATATGCCGCCGATAACAAGGTCGCGTATAACCTCGTTGACTCCCGCTGAGATAAGGGCCCTGTCGGTGATGTCTGTCAGCGCCGAGATCCCCATGTCCAGAAGGTTCTGGAGCCAGGCGCCTATCACGTTGAAGGTGAGGTAAAAGACAAGCGCCATTATCGCCACGAAAAGCGGTATGGCGGTATATTTGCCGGTGAGTATTTTGTCCAGCTTCTCGCTTCTTATGTGTTCCCGGCTCTCCCGGGGCTTTTTCACGCACTCCCGGCAGACGTCGTTTATGAAGGTAAAGCGCATATCGGCGATGGCGGCGCTGCGGTCCAGCCCCCTCTCGGACTCCATCTGGAGAGTTATGTGCTCCAAAAGCTCTTTCTCGTTCTGGTCAAGGGCAAGGCGCTCAATGACAAGCTCGTCCCCCTCTATCGCCTTTGCGGAGGAGAACCGTGCGGGCATACCGGACTTCTCGGCGTGGTCCTCAATGAGGTGCACCACCGCGTGAAGGCACCTGTGCACGGCGCCGCCGAAGGCGTCCTTCGCGCAAAAATCCACCTTTACGGGCTTCTCCTGATACTTTGCCACATGGATGGCGTGGGTGATAAGCTCCTCTATGCCCTCGTTTTTGGCGGCGGAGATGGGCACCACCGGGACACCCAGCCGCGCCTCCATGGCGTTCACATCGATGGAGCCACCGTTTCCGGTGAGCTCGTCCATCATGTTGAGCGCCACAACCATGGGCCTGTCCATCTCGAGAAGCTGCATGGTCAGGTAAAGGTTGCGCTCGATGTTTGTGGCATCGACTATGTTGATTATCGCGTCGGGCCTTGAGTCCAGCACGAAGCTCCGGGAGACGACCTCCTCGCTGGAGTAGGGGGACATGGAGTATATCCCCGGAAGGTCGGTAATCAGCGTGTCCGGGTGCCCGAGTATCGCTCCGTCCTTTCTGTCAACGGTGACGCCGGGAAAATTGCCGACGTGCTGGTTTGCGCCTGTGAGCCTGTTGAACAGGGTGGTCTTGCCGCTGTTCTGGTTCCCCACAAGGGCAAAGGTCAGCGTGTGGCCCTCCGGCAGCGGCTTTTCGCCGTGCTTTTCGTGGTGGACGCCGGGCTCGCCGAAGTAGGGGTGGGCAACGGGACGGCGCGCTCTCCCCCGCTCCTCCTGCCTGGCGGCATTTTCAACGGGCTCGACCTCTATCTTCCCCGCGTCGTCGAGCCTGAGGGTGAGCTCATAGCCGTGGATCCTCAGCTCCACCGGGTCGCCCATGGGCGCGAATTTCACCACAGTTACCTCGGCGCCGGGTATGACGCCCATATCAAGAAAATGCTGTCTCAGCGCGCCCTCCCCGCCGACGGTGAGGATGCGCCCGCTCTGCCCGATTCCCAGGTCTTTGATAGTCATAAATTAAATAGCCTTCTTCCAAAGCTTGTTCCAACAGAGGATAGCACAACGCCGCCCATTTGTCAAACAGGCGGCGTGAAAATCATGGAAAACGCTTTAAATATTTAGCCACGGGACCGATGCGCCTCCGGGTCACTCTCCCCGCGCGGCGGCGTTTGAGGCTGCTTCAAATTCCTCCGCAGCCATGGATATGTCGCCGCCCTCGCCCACCGTCTGGAGCATCTTCCACCAGTTCATCCTGGCGTCCGCCCAGCCGGGAGTGACCTGGTAGTAGTCCCCCATGTATTTGCGAAGGGTGAAGTACTCCGTCATCAGCTCGTCGTTTTCATATATGTTCGGGACATCCCGCACGGGCCACAAGGTGAGGGACAGCACGGCCTGGGTGTACATGTTCACATCCTCCGCCATAAAGCGGATAAACTTTTTCGCCGCTTCGATGCGCCCGGGGTCCCCATTGTCAAATACGCCAAAGCCCCATATCCCGCCCTGGAGCCTTATATCCCCGTCGCTTGTGGGGAAGGCCATCGGGAATATGTCAAAGCTGAGCGTCGGGTTGCTAATTGTCTGTGTCACCTCGTTTGCCACGTTCCAGCAGAATGTCATGGCAGTCTCCCCCGCGGAGAACATGGTTATCTCATCCGCGCCCAGCGCCGAGGGGTTGAAGTTTATCCCGTCCAGGGAGCGCAGAAGCTCCAGAGCGCGGATATTCTCCTCGCTGTTGAAGGTGTAGCAGGTGTGGGCAGGGTCCGTGAAGGTCCCGCCGTAGAGGTTATTGATGAGCGCCCGCGTGCCCTGGTCTCCGCCCTGCCCGCCGCAGTAGACCTCGCCCACGTTCTCCACGCCGTACTCCCTGAGAGCTGCGACAGCTGAGATAAAGCCCTCTGTCGTCCAAGTGTGTGTCTCCTCGTCCACATACTGCCACGCCCCGGAGGCCTCAAAGATGTCGCGGTTTACAGCCATGCAGTGGGTAGTCATGCACATGGGGTAGATATAGCTTGTCCCGTCTTCATTGACGCAGGCGGCTCTCACGGAGTCATATATGCTCCCGGCGGTCTCACCGGACCAGAGGTCCCCCAGGTCCGCCATGAGCCCTCTCGCGCCCCAGTTTGCCGACAGCCTCTCCGGCCCCTCAAAAACGATGTCCGGCGTCTTTCCCAGGCTGACAGCATCCTCTATCTCCTGATCTCCGGTGTTATAGTCTATCTCTCTGACGCTGACCTTTATCAGGGGATTCGCCCGATGGAAGGAGCTTATCATGGACGAGAGGGCGCTGCTGTTCCCCCAGCCGCCCACGGGGTATATCCACAGCGACAGCTCTATCTCCTCCTGTACCTCACCCGGCGCCTCGGGGCCGTCGTCAGGCTCAACCGTGGGCTCGTCCCCGCCGGAGCAGGCGGAGAGCGTCAGCGCAAGGGCGGCAAGCAGGGCCAGAATTCTTCTCAATTTCATATTATCCTCCAAAGAAGTTAATGCTTTTCTCCCGGGCTCATATAGCGCTCCAGAAGGGCGGCAACCTCGTCTACGTCTATGGGCTTTGCCGTGTGGGCGTTCATCCCGCACTCAAGGCATCGCTGCACATCGTCGGAGAAGGCGTCGGCGCTCATGGCGATTATCGGGACGGTTTTGGCGTCCTCCCGGTCAAGGCGGCGTATCTCCGCCGTCGCCTCATAGCCGTTCATGATCGGCATTCTAATATCCATGAGTATGGCGTCGTAGTACCCCGGAGGGCTGGCGGCGAACTTCTCAACACAGGTCCTGCCGTTCTCCGCCCACTCCAGCTCCAGTCCAAGGTCGGACAGGAGCTCCTGGGCTATCTCCCAGTTTAAGTCGTTGTCCTCCGCCAGGAGCACCCTTCTCCCGGTGAGGTCCGCCGCGCTGTGGGCGGCCTCCTCACGGGAGCCGCCGTCCCCGCACTGATACTGCCTCAGCGCGTAATATAGCGTCGAGCGGAAAAGGGGCTTCGGTATCACCCCGTCGATCCCGGCGGACTTTGCCGTGTCCTCAATCTCGCTCCAGTCGGCGGAGGTTATGAGCAGCATGACCGTCTCCGGCGGGCAGACGCGGCGGAGCCTCTTCGCGGTCTCGATGCCGTCGATGCCGCCGAGCTTCCAGTCGATGAGGATTATCTGGTATGTCCCGCCGCTCTCAGCAAGGCCTTGGACCTTTTCCACGGCGCTCTCGCCGCTGTTCACCCAGTCGGGGATGCAGCCTATGGACCGCAGGGCCGCCGCGGCGCTCTCACACAGCAGGTCGTCATCGTCAATGAGCAGCACATTTGAGGGCGGGAGCGTCATCTCCGCCTCCCGCACAAGGGCCTTCTCGAGGTCGAGGCACACATGGAACTCCGTCCCCACGCCGGGCTCGCTCTCCACCTCGATGGTGCCGCCCATGGCGTCGACGATGTACTTTGTTATTGCCATTCCCAGCCCCGCGCCCTCGGTCTTCTGGACACGGGAGCTGTCCTCCCGGGAGAAGGATTCAAAAATATGCTCCCTGAACTCCGGAGACATGCCTATCCCCGTGTCCTTTACCCGGAGATTCACCCGCACCCGGTCACTCCCTGCGCTGGATGCCTCCTCATAGACCACGACGCTTATGGAGCCGCCCTCCGGTGTGAACTTCACGGCGTTGCCAAGAAGATTCAGCAGTATCTGATTTAAGCGCACGCTGTCGCAGAAGACGTGCTCCGCGGGGATGTCGTAGACATACACGTTGAATCTCTGCTTTTTCGCGTTCACCTGGGGCTGGACTATGTTGACGATCCCCTGCATCGTCTCCCGGAGGGAGATCTGCTCCATGTGGAGCGTGAGCTTACCGCTCTCAATCTTTGACATATCGAGGATGTCGTTGATGAGCCGCAGAAGATGGCGGCTGGAGAGGGAGATCTTCTTCAGGCAGTTCTGGACCTGCTTTACGTTGTCAAGGTTGTTTATGGCTATCGTCGTCATTCCCACGATGCCGTTCATGGGCGTGCGTATGTCGTGGGACATATTTGAGAGAAATTCGCTCTTCGCGCGGTTTGCCTGCTCGGCCGCACGGCGGGCCTCGTCAAGCTCCCTCATCTGGCGGTGGGTCTGGAGTATATACCAGCAGAACACGGTGAGCAGCGCCAGAAGCAGCACCACACAGCCCAGGATAGACGCCGTGCTCCAGCTCCTGCTCAAATCGTTGACCGTCTTATCAATACGCCCGTAGGGCATAAAGAGGAACAGATACCACTCCGAAAACGGCAGCGCAGTGCACCGAAGATACCGCTTCTCACCCTCAAGGACAAACTGGCCCGTCAGGGTCTTGCCCTGCTCCATCGTGCCCTTCAGAAGCTCGATATACTCCTCCCCGGATATGCCCTCGAAGCTGTCGTATTTTTCAAGCACCCGGGAAAAATACGACTCATCTGTGATGTCGCTGTCGCGGACGATAAAATCTCCCTTGCGGTCGATTATAAAGTAGTAAATCATGTCGTCGTCGGAGTCCAGTGAAAGGGTATCGCTTATGTAGCTCACCGGGAGGGCGGCTACAAGAGCGGCGCTCTTCTCGCCGCTGTACATGGGGTAGGCCGCGGGGATGCCCATAAGGAGCACATCCTCGCCGATGAGGTCCTGACCGATAGCCATCTTCTCCTCGCCTCCGGTCAGGGAGCTCAAAAACGCCTCCGCCTCCTCCGCCTGGATCTGACTTCCGTAAAGCATCTCGAAGCTCCCGTCCTGTCCCAAAAGCGCCAGGTGGTCAAAGCCCCTTGCCCGGGCGTAGTAGCTCAGCGCGACGCGCATGGCGCTGATTTCCGCCTGACTGTCCGGCGGGACGGAGTCCACCAGGGCGCCGACCTGCGACAGCCGCAGCTCTATGGCGGTGCCGAAGTGCGACGCCGCCTGCTCGCTCAGGCCCGCCATGTAAATGGAGCCGATCTCACCTACGGCGTCGGCCCCGCGCCTGTTCATCTGAAGCGCCAGATACGAGAACACCATCACACAGAGCGCGGAAACAAGCACCAGCGATATGACGAGCCCCCTTGTGACCCTGCTCTTCACGGTAAGTTCCCCTCCTTCCGGCAAAAGGCAGCATAAATTGCCCGTGTCTATAATTTAACATTTTATACTATATCATATCGACGTAAAAAAGTAAAATACATTTTTTCACACATATGGACTTATGTTCAATTATTTCTCCCTCTGCGGCAAAAGTCCCGGGAGACGAGGTCCATGACCACCTGTCCGGCGATGATCAGCCCCGCCGCCGCCGGAACGAAGGCCGTACTCCCCGGGACCGGGCGCCGGGAGGCCGTAACCTCCACGTCCTTAGTACCTGAGGCGGGTATGATCGGCTCCTCCTTCGAGTACACCACCTTAAGGCTTTTTACGCCCCGCTTTTTAAGCTCCTTGCGGATTATCCGCGCCAGCGGGTCCATGCTGGTGTCAAAAATGTCCGCCACCTCAAGGGCCGTGGGGTCTGTCTTGTTCCCGGTGCCCATGCAGCTGATTATCGGCGTGCCCGTCAGCGCCGCTTTCTCGGCGAGCATCAGCTTCCCGGTGACGTTGTCTATGGCGTCCACCACATAGTCAAGGTCCCCAAATTCCAGCTCTCCCGCCGTCTCGGGGCCGTAAAAAATCCGGTGGGTCCGCACCACGCAGTCGGGGGCTATGTCCAGCGCCCGGGAGCGCGCCGCGTCCACCTTGTACATGCCTATGGTGCTGTGGGCGGCGATTATCTGGCGGTTTAAATTAGATATGCTCACCCTGTCGTGGTCAACAAGGTCGAGCTGCCCCACGCCGCTCCTCACAAGGGCCTCCACCACATATCCGCCCACGCCGCCTATGCCGAAAACAGCCACCCGGGAGGCTCGGAGCTTTTCCATCGCCTCGCCGCCAAAGAGGAGCCTCGTCCTTGAAAACTGGTCCATTATACGCTCCTTTAAATGTATTTTCCCGTGACGCTCTCACCGCACGCCCGGAGCTCCTCCGGAGTGCCCGCGGCGACGATCCGCCCGCCGTGGACTCCCCCGCCGGGACCCATGTCCACGCAGTAGTCGGAATTTCTGATGACATCCAGATCGTGCTCGATTACTATGACCGTCGCCCCCAGGTCCGTAAGGTGCCGGAACACTCCGAGGAGCGTCTCCACATCCAGCGGATGAAGGCCTATCGTGGGCTCGTCGAACACGAATACCGTGTCCTCCTGTCCGCGCCCCATCTCGCTTGCCAGCTTCAGCCTCTGGGCCTCGCCGCCGGAGAGTCCCGGCGTCTCCTCCCCCAGCGTCAGGTAACCCAGACCGAGGTCGCTGAGCACCCGGAGCTTCCGCTCCACATTCGGAAGGTCCCGGCAGGCCGCGATGGCCTCGTCCACGCTCATGTCCATGAGCTCCGGCAGGGAGTACTCCCCGCCGCCCCTTTTGGAGCCGCGCTTTATGAGGTACGCCTCCTTTGAGTATCTTGAGCCACGGCACTCGGGACAGGGGATGTCCACATCCGGCAGAAACTGTACGTCCAGGGTTATCATACCCGTCCCGTCGCACACCGGGCATCTGAGGCTGCCAGTATTGTAGGAGAAATCCCCCGCCCTGCGCCCACGCCTTTTGGCCTCCGGCGTTCTGGCGTATACCTTTCTCAGCTCGTCATGGACATCGGCGTAGGTCGCCACCGTGGAGCGGACGTTTATACCTATCGGCGTCGCGTCAATAAGCTTCACATGGCGTATCCCCTGGGCGGAAACCGCCCTGACGTGCTCCGGGAGCTTCGCCCCGGAGATGTGGCACTCCAGCCCCGGGACAAGGCTCTCCAGCACCATGGTAGTTTTGCCCGAGCCCGAAACTCCCGTCACGGAAATGAGCCGTCCCTTTGGGAAGTCCACCTCCAGCGGCCTTACGGTGTGGATGCTGTCCGTGGACAGGTGGATCCTCCCCAGGGCGAAGATCTCCCCGCGGTCAAGCTCCCTGCGGGCGGAAATTATGCGTTTTCCCGTAATAAACGGGCCTATTCTGGACGCCGGGTCCCGGACAGCCTGCCGGAGCTCACCCTGGGCAATCACCCTTCCGCCCCCTGCCCCGGCCTCCGGGCCAAGCTCGATGAGCCAGTCGGCGTGGGATAGGACCGCCGTGTCGTGGTCCACAAGGACGACAGTGTTCCCGTCGGCGATAAGGTCGTCCATCACCCCTGTGACGCCTTCTATATTTCTCGGGTGGAGCCCTATTGACGGCTCGTCCAGCACATACAGGACGCCCGTCGTCCTGTTTCTCACCGCCCGGGCAAGCTGCATTCTCTGGCGCTCCCCGGTGGAGAGGGTCGACGCCTCCCGGTCGAGTGTGAGATAGGACAGGCCCAGGTCCATGAGCCTCTTTGCGGCGTGCTGGAATGACTCGCATATGCTCTCCGCCATGGGGCGCATCTCCTCCGGCATGGAGCCGGGCACCCCGTCAACCCAATCCACAAGGTCAGAAAGCGTCATCCGGCAAACATCCGCGAGGGACAGTCCTCTGAGCCTCGGCGCACGGGCCTCGTCGGAGAGCCTGCTGCCCCCGCAGTGGGGACAGGGACCTGTCTTTAAAAACTTCTCTACCCGCTTCATGCCCTTCTCGTCCCTGACATGGGAAAGGGCGTTTTCAACGGTGTAAACCGCGTTATAGTATGTGAAGTCCATCTCCCCGGCGGTGTTTGTCTTCTCGTTGTGGTATAAAAGGTGGTATTTCTTTGCCGCTCCGTGCAGAACCGCCTCCTTCTCCCGCTCCGTGAGGTCCCGGAAGGGCACGTCGGTGCGCACGCCGAGGTGGTCCCTGGCTATGTCCTTCATAAGCGACCACATCAGCGTCTGCCAGGGCGCCACTGCCCCCTCGTCGATAGTCAGGGAGTCGTCCGGCACCAGCGTGGACTCGTCCACGGTCCTCACCGTCCCTGTCCCGTCGCAGTGGCGGCAGGCCCCGGCTGAGTTGAAGGCCAGGTCCTCCGCCCCCGGGGCGTAGAACCTCTCTCCGCACTCCGGGCACTCAAGCTCCCTTCCCGCGGCGGAGTTCATGGAGGGCGGCACATAGTGCCCGTTCGGGCACCTGTGGGAGGCAAGCCGGGAGAACATGAGCCGCAGGGAGTTTAAAAGCTCCGTCCCCGTCCCGAAGGTGCTCCTTATCCCCGGCACCCCGGGCCGCTGTCTCAGCGCCAGAGAGGCGGGAACGTACAGCACCTCGTCCACCCTCGCCTTTTCCGCCTGAGTCATGCGCCTTCTAGTGTAGGTGGACAGTGACTCCAGATACCTCCTGGACCCCTCGGCATAGAGTACCCCCAGGGCAAGAGACGATTTTCCCGACCCGGACACCCCGGCGATGCCGACTATCTTCCCGAGAGGTATGTCAACATCTATGTTTTTAAGATTGTGCACCCTTGCCCCACGGACAAGTATTTTACTGGGCCTTTTAATTTTCTCCAATTTTACCACCCTTAGATTTTTTCTCTTAAGCCTTTCAAATCACAGCCCCGTGTACTTAAGCTCCACATGGTTCTCCCGGAGCTGGTCCACAAACACCCCGGCGTTTATCATGCCCGACGGAATGGTGAACGCCCTTTTTTCTCCGGTATAAAACCTGTATCTCCGGGCGCTGTGGCGGCTTACAGTGATGAGCGTTATCTCGCTTAAATAAAAGGTTCTGGGCTTTGCGAAAACGTATCGGCAGGTTATGGTCGCCCATTTAACCGAAAACCTCTTTCTGCTCCCGTAGAGAAACAGCGCCGCAAATACGGCGGCGGCAAGAAAGAGCGCGCCCCAGGCTATGACGTAAGCCGCGATCCCATCCTTTTTTGACAGCAGCGCCGCCAGCGCGATAATAAAAAAACCACCCGCCCCAGCCGAAGGACATGAAATACACCATTCTTCGGCTGAAATTTATCTCATACTCCCTTGGATAACCGCTCATCAAAACTCCACCGTCAAAAAAACAAAACGCCCGGAAATCCGGGCGTTTAATTATGGTGCGCGAGGCGGGACTTGAACCCGCACGTCCGGAGTGGACACTAGAACCTGAATCTAGCGAGTCTGCCAATTCCACCACTCGCGCATTTGCTTGAGTATAATAGCACAGCGGACGGACCCTGTCAAGTATTTTTTCGATTTTTTATGCCCCCCGGCTTCCTTTTGCCGGAATTTAAGGCGGGCGCGCAACAATGATGTTGACAGACTAACGCCGTTAGTCTATAATTGAACAGGACTTATCTCAAGGGGGGACGCATATGCCCGGGAAGGGTCTTTCGCGTGAGGATATTGTTACCGCCGCGGCGGAGCTGATTGAGAGTGACGGTCTTGACAGGCTCTCCGCCCGGGAGCTTGCGGCTCGGCTGCACATAAAGGCGGCGTCGCTTTATAACCACATAAGGAGTATGGACGAGCTCCATACCGGCGTGGGCTATTACGCCATTGCGGAGCTCAAGCGCGCGCAGCTTCAGGCCATCGGCGGCAAAAGCCGCGACGATGCCGTGAGGGCCCTGGCGGAGAGCTATTACCGCTTCGGCAGGGGGCGGCCCGAGCTTTATAAGGTCATACTCTCCCTCCCCATGGTGAAAAACGACGCCCTCCAGGTCGCCGCCGGGGACGTGGTGGAGCCCATAATGAGCGCCATGTCCGGCTATGATTTGACCATGGAGCAGAAAATGCACCTTCAAAGGGTGCTTCGGAGCATCATGCACGGCTTTATCTCCCAGGAGGAGGCGGGGTGCTTCCGCCACTTCCCCGTTCATGTGTCCGAGAGCTACCGCATCGCCGTGGAGGGCTTTATCCTTCTTCTAAAAAACATGGAAAACGAGGCGCGGCATGAGAACAAATAAGGAAGAGCTTTTTAAAAATACACCTGTCACCAGGGCGGTGCTGTCGCTTGTCATTCCCACGGTAATAAGCCAGCTCATCACCGTGGTGTACAATATGGCGGATACATTTTTTATCGGACAGATACAAGATCCAAATCAGGTCGCCGCGACCTCCCTGTCGCTGCCCCTTTTCCTGCTGACCACCGGAATGGCGAACCTGTTCGGCATAGGCGGCGCGAGCCTTGTGTCCAGGAGCCTCGGTGTCGGCGACACGGAGAAGGCACGAAAGGCTTCGGCCTTCTGCATCTGGTCCGCAGCAGCCCTCTCCCTCGCCTACGGTGTGCTGATATACATTTTCAGGAGGACCATCCTCCCCGCCGTTGGCGCGGATGAGTATACATACGGCTTTTGTGAGAGCTACCTGTTCTGGACGCTGACCGTGGGCGCTGTTCCCACGGTACTTAACGCCGCCCTGGCCCACCTTGTAAGGGCGGAGGGATACTCCGGTCAGGCGAGCTTCGGCGTGGCTCTGGGCGGGGTGCTCAATATAGTCCTCGACCCCATTTTCATATTGAAGCTCAACATGAAGATAACAGGCGCCGCCGTCGCCACGATGATTTCCAACCTCACAGCGCTTTTATACTTCATCATTCTCATTATCGCAAAGCGCGATAAGCTCCACATCACTCTTGACATCCGGTGCTTCTCGGTTTCTGACGGCATCCCCCGGGAGGTCCTCCTTGTGGGACTTCCCAGCTCCATTATGAACCTGATGGGAATAACCTCTAATATTGTCCTCAACAAGCTCCTCGCCTCCTACACCAACGCAGCGTTAGCCGGTATAGGCGTAGCGAAAAAAATCGATATGCTGGCCTTCGCCATTGCCAACGGCCTCTCCCAGGGCGTCATACCCCTGATAGGCTACAACTACTCCTCCGGGAACATGCGTCGCATGAGGGGCGCGATAAAGGTTACGCTTTTGCTGAGCCTCGCCGTCACCACCGTCGGCGCGGTGCTGCTGTATACCTGCGCGGGACCACTTGTCCGGGCATTTATCGACGACGCGGACACCGTATATTACGGCAGCATGTTCCAGAAAATCATCTGCATCACCGGTCCCTTCACCGCCGTCACCACCGTCATAATATCGATTTTCCAGTCCGTAGGCCAAAAGGGCAAGCCCCTCATACTTTCCATGCTCAGAAAGGGCGGGCTTGACGTGCCATTCATGTTTATCCTTGACGCTTGGCGCGGCATCGACGCAATAGCCTGGGCTACGCCCATCGCCGACTGCGGGGCGATGCTCGTGGGCCTTG